>CAZMMH010000589.1:0-1500 GCA_964567315.1 uncultured Gammaproteobacteria bacterium | reverse complement strand
CGGCGAGGTCCGCTACGGCGCGGAGAACTCGCGCATCGACCTGCTGCTGGAGGACGGGGCCAGGGGCCGCTGCTTTGTCGAGGTGAAGAGTGTGACCCTGGTGGAGGACGGGATCGCGGCTTTCCCGGACGCGGTCAGCGCCCGCGGGGCCAAACACCTGCGGGAGCTGGCGCACATGGTCGGCAAGGGCGACCGGGCGGTGATCTTCTTCTGCGTGCAGCGCAACGATGCGCGCGAGGTGCGCCCCGCCGACGCCATCGACCCCACCTACGGCCGCACCCTGCGCGAGGCCCTGGCCGCCGGCGTGGAGGCCCTCGCCTACCGCGCCGACGTCAGCCCCGGGGGTATCCGGCTGGTCGAACGCTTGCCGGTGGCTTGCCCTTAAAGAACAAAACCGCAAACCTTGTCTCGCGCAAAGGCGCTAAGGCGCAAAGGAAATGCGTAAACGAATAGCACTACGGCCTCGAGCGACGACTGCGAAGAGCACACCGGATCGCCAAACGATCCAGGCGCAGGCAAGAAACACCCTAGGACCGTTTTTCTTTGCGCCTTAGCGCCTTTGCGCGAGCCCAAGCCTTTTGGTTTTGGTCTTTCAACCGTTCGGTAGGGAGATGCCGCGGAGTTTTTTGAAGGTGGCGACGGCGAAAGTGTCGGTCATGCCGGAGACGTAGTCGGTGACGCCTAGCAGGCGGCGGTAGGGGTCGGGATCGGGGCGACCCTCGGGGCCGAGGAACTGGGCCGGGAGGAGCTTCACCAGGGTCTTGGCGTGGGGCGGGGCGTGGTGGCCGTGCTTGGCGACCCGGTGCACGGCGGTGGCGAAGGCGTCGAGCAGGCCGCCAAGGACCTCGAAGCCGGCGGCCTCGATCTCCACCACCGGGCGGGCGGCGTAGATGTGGTCGATGGAGACCCGCTGGATCGCCTTCAATGCCTCGGCGTGGCCGGTCTCCAACAGCAGCTCGTGGTCGAAGGAGCCGTCGACAATGCCCGCCTCGTGCTGCATGAAGACCTCGGCCACCGCGCTGACCAGAACGCCAATGGCGGTCGCGCGCAGGTAGCCGATGCGGGCGGAATTTTCGGACATCCGTTCGAGACGGCCTTCGATCTCATAGCGCTTCCCGGCGTCGGTCACCAGGGCCAGCAACAGCTCGCGGGTGGTGGCGTAATCGACGCAGCCCTGGCGGAAGCCGTCCTCCAGGTCGACGATGCGGTAGCAGATGTCGTCGGCGGCCTCCACCAGGAAGGCCAGGGGGTGGCGCTGCCAGAGGCCGGGGCCGCGGGCGCTCATGCCGGTCCTTTCGGCGGCCTCCTCGAAGAACTTCTCGTCGTCGACGAAGAAGCCGTGCTTCTTGCCGCTGATCCCGGCCTGGGCCAGCACCGCCGGCGGCAGCTCTGCGCGGCGAGGGTACTTGCTGAAGGTGGCCAGCACCGCGGCGGTGAGCTGCATGCCGCCGACGTTGTCCGGGCTCTGCAGGCGGGTGAGCAGGCGGAAGCCCTGGGCGT
>CAZMMH010000588.1:0-1501 GCA_964567315.1 uncultured Gammaproteobacteria bacterium | reverse complement strand
TCGGCGTGTTCCTGCGCCTGGTCGCCACCGGTTTCGACGGCCTGGCCGACACCGAAACCCGGGCGGCGGGTCCGTTCGAGGTGCAGTTCAACCACCTGCGCGCCTTCCGTCCGCCGCGCAACACCAGCCGCGCGGTGGAGACGATCCGCGCCGCCTTCGACCCGGCGGCCTTCAACTTCAACCGCCCCTTCCTGGCCCGTGAGGTGTTCTGGGAGGGGCGTCTGGGCGGCAGCGCCGCGCGCCTGCTCTACAACAAGTTCCCCTTCGCCGAGCTGCACGGCCTGCTGGTGCCGGAACCGGAGGCGGGCCACGCCCAGTTCCTCGGCGAGGACCACCACCACTGGGTCTGGTCGCTGTGCCGCGAGCTGGGCCCGCGGCTGCCCGGCTTCGGCGTCGGCTACAACGCCCTCGGCGCCTACGCTTCGGTCAACCACCTGCACTTCCAGACCTTCCTGCGGCCGACGCCGCTGCCGCTGGCGGCGGCCCAGTGGCGCCACAACGGCGGCGACCTCCCCTATCCCGCCGAGTGCGTGCGCCTGGACCAGGCCGAGGCGGCCTGGCGCTATCTCGACGGCCTGCATCGCAGCGACACCGCCTACAACCTGCTCTACCTGCCGGACCGGCTCTACTGCCTGCCGCGGCGCAAGCAGGGCAGCTATGCCCACGCCGGCTGGACCGGCGGCTATGCCTGGTACGAGATGTGCGGCGGCGCGGTGACCTTCAATCGCGAGGACTACCTGGGCCTCGATGCGCAGGCCCTCGGCGCGGAGCTGGCGAAGACCGCGCCGGTCGCCTGACTCAGGGACGCCGGCCCTCCCGCTGGGCCCGCTCGTAAACCTCGAAGCCCTCGCGGATGTGACGCCGCAGCTCATCGTCGTTCCACGGCTTGCTCACGAACCGGAACAGGCGCCCCTCGTTCACCGCCTGGGTGAGGGTGGAGACGACCACTTCGCCGGTGAGCAGGATGCGGATGGTCTCGGGATAGAGTTCGCGCACCCGCCCGAGCAGCTCGGCACCGGTCATTTCCGGCATCCGCTGGTCGGACACCACCACCTGCACCCGATGGGTCGCCAGCAGGTCGAACGCCTCGCTCGGGGTGTTGGCCACCAGCACCCGGTACTGCTCCCGATGCAGCAGGCGCTCCACGGCCCGGGTCACGTTGAGCTCGTCGTCCACCAGCAGCACGGTGCGCTGCGCAGTATCGCCGTCACCCTCCGGCAGCGGCAGGCGGCGCCCCTCGCGCAGCAGCGCCGTGGCCGCGTCGACGTCGAGGGGCCGGCTGAAGTAGTAGCCCTGCAACTCGTCGCAGCCGTGGCGCAGCAGGTAGGCGAGCTGGGCCTCGCTCTCCACCCCCTCGGCGATCACCCGCAGGCGCAGGCTGTGGGCCATGCTGATGATGGTGCGGGTGATGGTGGCGTCGTCGGGATCGGTGACCAGGTCGTCGACGAAGGACTTGTCGATCTTGAGCTTGTCGAAGGGATAGCGCTTGAGGTAGTTGAGG
>CAZMMH010000587.1:0-1508 GCA_964567315.1 uncultured Gammaproteobacteria bacterium | reverse complement strand
AACCTGGTGCACTTCCTCAAGCCGATCCCGGTGTGGATGCGCTACAACAACCACTTTCCGGTCAAGGTGATGTCCTGGGCCCACATCAACGGCTCCGCCGTGGTGGTCGGCAAGCACGTCAAGGCCAATGACTTCAAGGACCTGGGTGGCAAGCACATCGCCGTTCCCTACTGGTATTCGATGCACAACATCGTGCTGCAGATGGCCCTGCGCCACGTAGGCCTTAAGCCGGTGATTCAGAACCAGAAGACGCCATTGGCGCCCGACGAGGTCAACCTGATGATCATGCCGCCGCCGGACATGCCGCCGGCCTTGGCGGCCAAGAAGATCGACGCCTACATCGTTGCCGAGCCGTTCAACGCCTTCGGCGAAATGAAGGCAGGCGGCAAGGTGCTGCGCTTCACCGGTGACATGTGGAAGAACCACCCCTGCTGTGTCGTCTGCATGAACGAGAACACCGTCGCCGCCAAGCCCGAGTGGACCCAGAAGGTGATGAACGCGATCGTTCGGGCCGAGATCTACGCCCAGGAGCACAAGGCCGAGGTGGCCATGATGATGTCCCGCGACGGCAAGGGCTACCTGCCGATGCCGGGCAAGGCGGTGGTCCGCGCGATGACCTACTACAACGACGAGGCCTATGCCCACCCGGATGCCATCCGTCACCCGGAATTCAAGAACGGCCGCATCGACTTCTCGCCCTATCCCTACCCGTCGGCCACCAAGGCGATCATCGAGGCGATGAACGAAACGCTGGTCGCCGGTGACGACACCTTCCTCAACGGTCTGGATCCTCAGTTCGTGGCCGACGACTTGGTCGACTACAAGCACGTCAAGGCAGCCATGGCCAAGTACAAGGGTTGGGAAAACGCGCCCGGCGTCGATCCGGCCAATCCGTATGAGCGTACCGAGGTGATCGAGATATGAGCGCATCCCACTCCATGGTCGCCGGCGCCGAGCCCGGCAAGGGGTTCGGCCTGGCCTGGCCGCTGATCGGCCGCTTCATGTTGGCGAAGCTCGCCTATCCGGCCATTGGTATCGGTGTGCTGCTTGGGCTGTGGTGGCTGGGCGGCTGGGCCATTGCCAGCAACCCGGATACCGAGTCGTTCGCCGGCTTCGCGCCGGCGCTCGCCTTCGAACGGCTGTACACGCTGCTCCAGAGCGGCGCCGTGTGGCAGGCCATCACGCCCAGTCTTTACCGGATAGGCATGGGGCTGTTGTGGGCGGTGCTGATCGGGGTGCCGGTCGGCGTGGGGGTCGGGCTCTACGCGTCTATGCGGGAGATCACCCACGTGCCGTTCCAGTTCCTGCGCATGATCAGTCCCCTGGCCTGGATGCCGATCGCGGTACTGGCATTTGCCAGCTGGGATTCCGCGATCGTCTTTCTGATCAGCGTCGCGGCGGTCTGGCCGATCCTCTTCTCCACCGCCCAGGGGGTTCGGCGTATCGACCCGCTGTGGTTCAAAGTGGGGCGCAACCTCGGGGCCGACGGTTTCCAGATGCTGCGCCGG
>CAZMMH010000586.1:0-1512 GCA_964567315.1 uncultured Gammaproteobacteria bacterium | reverse complement strand
TGGTGGGGGCCGAGTTCCTGGCCGGGATTCCCGGCACCCTGGGCGGCGCCCTGGCCATGAACGCCGGTGCCTTCGGCGGCGAGACCTGGCCGCTGGTGCTGGAGGTCGAGACCGTCGACCGCGCCGGCGGGCTGCGTCGGCGTAGGCCGGACCAGTTCGAGGTGGGCTACCGCCACGTGCGCGGGGCCGAGGGCGAGTGGTTCGTGGCCGCCCGCCTGCGCCTGGCGCAGGGCGATGCGGAGGCGGCCGGCGCACGCATGCGCGGCCTGCTCGAGGAGCGCAACGCCAAACAGCCCATCGGCCTGCCGAGCTGCGGTTCGGTGTTCCGCAATCCGCCCGGCGATTTCGCCGCCCGCCTGATCGAGGCGGCGGGGCTCAAGGGGCGCTGCATCGGCGGCGCCTGCGTGTCGGACAAGCACGCCAATTTCATCATCAACACCGGCGGTGCCCGCGCCGCCGAGATCGAGGCCTTGATCGCCCTGGTGGCGGACGAGGTCGAGCGGATGCACGGGGTGCGCCTGCGGCCGGAGGTGAAGGTGGTCGGGGAGGTGCGCGGTGAGTGAGCTGCGGACAGCGGCGGATTACGGGCGGGTCGCCGTGCTGATGGGCGGCGACTCGGCCGAGCGCGAGGTCTCGCTGAAGAGCGGCGGCGCGGTGTTGGCGGCGCTCAGCCGTGCCGGGGTCGACGCCCACGGCATCGACTTCCGCGCCGGGATGCTGGCGAGCCTGGCCGGCTTCGACCGGGTCTTCATCGTGCTCCATGGCCGCGGCGGCGAGGACGGCACCCTGCAGGGCGCGCTGGAATTGATGGGACTGCCCTATACCGGCAGCGGTGTGCTGGCCTCGGCCCTCGCCATGGACAAGTGGCGCACCAAGCTGGTCTGGTCGGCCCTCGGCCTGCCGATCCCGGCCTTCGAGATGATCGACGCCGACAGCGATTTCGCCGCGGTGGAGGCACGCCTGGGCCTGCCCCTGTTCGTCAAGCCGGCCAACGAGGGCTCCAGCGTCGGCGTGACCAAGGTCAAGGCGCCGGGCGAGCTGGCCGCGGCCCGTGCGGCCGCCGCCCGTCACGACCGCCTGGTGATCGCCGAGCAGTTCCTCGGCGGCGGCGAGTACACGGTGACGGTACTCGGCGAGCAGGTACTGCCGGCAATCCGCATCGTGCCGGCCGGCGAGTACTACGACTACGAGGCCAAGTACCTGCGCGACGACACCCGCTACCTCTGCCCCTGCGGCCTGGACGTGGCCGCCGAGGCCGAGATGCGCGAGCTGGCCCGGGTCGGTTTCGACGCCCTCGGTTGCCGCGGCTGGGGCCGGGTCGATTTCCTTCTGGACACCGCCGGCGCGCCCCACCTGCTGGAGGCCAATACCGTGCCGGGGATGACCGACCACAGCCTGGTGCCGATGGCGGCCAAGGCGGCCGGGCTCGACTTCGAGGCCCTGTGCCTGCGCATCCTCGACTCTAGCTTCGGCGACGGGGGGGCGGCGTGATGGGCTGGTGGCCGCGGCGCA
>CAZMMH010000585.1:0-1515 GCA_964567315.1 uncultured Gammaproteobacteria bacterium | reverse complement strand
GCAGAGCCACCGGCGCGGCCCGAAGCGCTGCTACCGGCGCACCGACGAACTGGTGCGCCTGGTCATACGGCACCGTTTCCTCGACCCGGAGGCCAGCGTGGAGGTGATCGCGCAAAAGCTCAACCAGGCCGGCCACCGCATCAGCATTCGCAGCGTCGAGCGAGTCATCAGCGACTTCGGGCTGCAAAAAAAAACTCTACGTGCCGATCTCCAAGGGTCCGCTGCCCACCGTGCAGACCCAGCGCACGGTGCAGCGCACCGGGGTGGAGAAGACTGACCGGCAGAACCTCGAGCGGCAGGTGCGCCAGTTGCTCGCCAACAAGGTCTGCGGCGACCAGGTCGGCATCTGGCTACTTATCCCCGAACACTTGCGCCTGGGTACCTGGGACCTGTTGTGCGGCTGGAGCAAGCAGACGGCGCAGAGCATCCACCCGCGCATGGCCCTGCACCTGGTGCACGAGGCGGCTCTGTGCACCCAGAGCCGACGCTACGGGCGTTCCCTCAGTCAGCGCGGATTCGAGGTGGCCAACGGCTTGCCCTGGGTGCCGTCCGACGCGGCCGTTCACGGCATGCTGGCCGCCCACAGCATAGCCGAAAGCGAAGCCTTGCAGATCGCCCTGGGGCAATTGCGCCGCGCCAGCGGGCATTTTGAAGGCAGCCTGCTCGCGGTTGATCCCCATCGCATACGTACCTGGAGCAAACGGCAGATGCGCCGCCATCGTTCCCAAAAGTCCGAACGGCCCACCAAGGTGATGCAGATGTTCTTCCTTATCGACGCGGCCACCAGCCAGCCCGTGGCCTTCACCCTTCACGGTGCCGCCCCGACCGTTACCCATGCCAGCGCGGGCTTGTTCGATATGGGCGCCGCCATTCTCGGTCCTCTCGGGCACGAGGCCCTCGCCCTCGCCGACGCCGAGCACTACAGCACCGAGTTGCTCGACTATGTTCACCTGCACAGCCCCTTCGAGCTCATGGTCCCGATTCCCCGCCGCGGTCGCCATCTGCCCGGCCCCACCACGCTCTGGCAGCCGCGTTCGCCCGGCTACGCCACGGCCAAGGAGCCCTTCCTTATGCCCAAAAGTGCTTGCCCCCATCCCTATTTGCGTTACCTGCAGCGCTACGGCGAGATCCCTTCCAAATACTCCTATTCCAGCTTCCTGTGCACCGCTGATCGCGACGAGGTCGCCGACCTCACCATCAACTTCCCAAAACGCTGGAATATCGAAGAGTTCCTCAACCTCGAACAGGCCCTCGGCTGGCAACACGCCCGCACCTTCAATCTCAATATCCGCTACGCCCAGATGTCCTTCGCCCTCATCGCCCAAGCGGTCATCTTTCAGTTGCGCCGCCGCCTCGGTTCGCCCTGCGCGCAATGGAACGCTTCCCATCTCGCCCGCAACCTCTTCGGCGCACCGAAACTGACGCACTACGTCATCGCGGCGGCGGTCTTCTTCGTCGGGCAGTTTCTAGCGCGGGCTGCCTTCGTGGGCTTCGCCGGGCTGGGCCGGTTCATCG
>CAZMMH010000584.1:0-1516 GCA_964567315.1 uncultured Gammaproteobacteria bacterium | reverse complement strand
GGTGTAGGCCACCTCGCGCTCCAGCTCCTCGATCCGCCGCTGCTCGATCGATGTGCCTTTCGCGCGCTTGCCGCGGGCTTGGGCGGGCCTGGCCTTCGGATCGCGCGCGACCTCCTGAAAGCTCACCAGCAGCAGCGTCTCGTCGGAGTCGGGATCGAACAGGGGGCGCACGCTGAAACTGCCGCGTAGGTTGTCGTCGCCACCGCCGACCACCACCTCCCGGGTCAGGGGCACATTGGCCTCGGCCGCGCGGCGGATCGCATTGCGCAGTTCCAGCTGCAGCCCCTCGCGGGCCATGTCGACCACGTTGAGGGAGGGCTGACCGGGGGGCGGGCGCAGGAAATTGGCGGTATCGCCATGGACGTAGAGGATAGTCCCCTTGCCGTCTGTCACCACCGAGGCGGGGGCAAAGTTCTGCAGCAGCTGGCGCCGGGCGAGTTCCGCAATGTTCGGTTCGGCGACGTTCTTGGCCGAGTCGGCGGCAGAGTTGACGCTCCGCTGCGCCGTCCAGGCAATTTCGTTGGCCAGCACCGCGCGCGTCGAGGCGAGCGAGTGGACCGCACGGTAGAGTTTCCATTTTCGATCGAGCGCGGTGAACAGATGGCTGTGATCGCCGATGCTCTCCGAGGAGGAGAGAAACAGCACGCCGTCGGGATTGAGGGCATAGTGGAACATTGGAATCAGCCGGTTCTGCAGCTCCGGATTGAGATAGATCATCAGGTTGCGGCAGCTGAGCAGGTCCAGCCGGGTGAAGGGTGGGTCCTTGATCGGGCTCTGGATGGCGAACACCACCATCTGGCGGATATCGTTCTTGACCCGATAGCCGGCCTCTTCCTTGACGAAAAAGCGGTGCAGCCGCTCGGGGGTGATGTCCTGGGCGATGTTGGGCGGGTAGACCCCGGCGCGGGCGGCGGTGATGGCGTCGTTGTCGATGTCGGTGGCGTAGATCTGCACCTGGAACTCATGGTGGGTCTCATCCATCAGTTCGCGCAACAGGATGGCGATGGAGTAGGCCTCCTCGCCGCTGGCGCAGCCAGCGACCCAGGCGCGGAACACGTCGTCTTCGCGCTTGTGCGCACACAGCTGCGGCAATGCGTCGCGTTTGAGTGCGGCAAAGGCATCGGGGTCACGGAAGAAGCTGGTGACGTTGATCAACAGCTCCTTGAACAGGGCCTGCACCTCTTCCGGATGCTCCTTGAGATAACGGGCATACACCTGCAGGTCGTCGATCTCGTGCTGCAGCATGCGCCGCTGGACGCGTCGCCCGACAGTGTTGCTCTTGTACAGGGAGAAGTCGTGGCCGGTGGCGCTGCGCAGCAGCATCAGGATCCGGGTCATGCCGCCCTTGTCCGCCGGGCTCGTCGCCGTCGGGGCCTGCCGTGCGAGCCGGCGCAGGCCGCTGGACAGCACATGGCACATTCGCTCCGCCGGCAGCACGTCGCTGGCATAGCCGGCCCTTATGGCGCTGGTCGGCATGCCGTCGAACTTGGCCGTGGCCGGCTCCTGCACCAGGGTG
>CAZMMH010000583.1:0-1522 GCA_964567315.1 uncultured Gammaproteobacteria bacterium | reverse complement strand
TTCCCGGCCTTCGCCCTGCTGGTGGCGCGGGCCCTGGCCGACGACGACTGGCCGGTGCGGCGCGACCTCGGCCTGCCGGCGCTGGGCGTGGCCGCGGTCGGCGCCGCGCTGCTCAGTCTGCACTGGTGGTGGCAGGCGGCGAAACTGCCGGCCTGGAGCGCCGCGGTGCCCTGGTGGTGGGGGCTGTTCCTGCTGTTCCTGGCCCTGCTGCTGCTGACCGCGCGGGTCGCCGGGCTGGTGCCGCGCCTGCGCCTGCTGTTGGGGGCCAGCGTGGCCCTGGTGGCGGTGTTCCACTTCAGCCTGTTCCCGGCCGCCGGGCCGGCCTACGACATGCGCCGCATGGGCCACGTCCTGCACGTGTTGGAGGCGCGCGGCGCGCCGGTGGCCAACGTCGGCAGCTACGCCGGCGAATACCAGTTCCTGGGCCGCCTGACCCGGCCGCTCGCGGTGATCAACCGGAGCGAGCTGCGGGCCTGGGCCGCGAGCCATCCCACCGGCTACGTCGTCATGTACGGCAAGCACTGGCCGCTGAGCGCCCCCGGCGCCGTCTACGCGCAGCCCTATCACCTCGGCGGCGTCGGCATCTGGCCCGCGCGCACCGCGGTTCCCGCCGACAGCATGCTAAAGTAGCCGGCGACAGAGAGGACGCCGACCGATGCTCGATCATTCCCTGCTGCTCTGGATCAACCAGGGCTGGGCCAGTCCCTTTCTCGACGGCTTTTTCAGCTGGGTCTCGGCGCGCGCAACCTTCGCCTTCCCGATCACCGCGCTGCTGGCCTGGATCAGCTGGAAGCGCTTCGGCAAGGCCGGCCTCTGGCTGTGGTTCGCCATGGTCCTGAGCGTGGTGCTGGCGGACCGCATCGGCGACATCCTCAAGGTCTTCGGCGGCGTGCCGCGCCCCTGTTTCGACATGGCCGGCCAGCTGCGGGTGGCGGGCGGCAGCCTGCTCCAGGCCTGCGGGCCGGTGGGCAAGGGCATGCCCTCCAACCACTCCCTCAACTATTTCACCGCCGCCGCCTTCCTGGCGGTCTTCTACCGCCGCCCGAGCTGGCGCGTGGTGCTGTTCGGCGTGGCCCTGACCGTGGCCATCTCCCGGCTCTACCTGGCCAAGCACTACCCGAGCCAGGTGACCGTCGGTGCGCTGCTGGGGCTGAACATCGGCTTCTTCTGCGCCTGGGTGGCGGTGAAGGTATCGTCGACGCTGCGGGGCGTGTTGCGCGAGGCGCAAGTGAACAGTGAAGGGCAAGCAGTGAATAGCGAGCAGTGAATAGTGAATGGTTGGGGAGCGCTGCGCGCGCTGTTTTTCGATAGGCGCGCGCGAAGCGCACACCACAACTGTTCACTATCAACTATTCACTACCAACTAAATCAAAACAGGGATTTCCGATGACCGACGTGCCCGCCTTTGCCCCATTGCGCCTGAAGAAGAACGAGGAGCGCCGCCTGCGCGGCGGCCACGTCTGGGTCTTCAGCAACGAGGTGGACACCGCGGCGACGCCGCTGACCATGCTCGCCCCGGGGC
>CAZMMH010000582.1:0-1525 GCA_964567315.1 uncultured Gammaproteobacteria bacterium | reverse complement strand
TACTTGTTCTTCAGGTCCCGGCGCAGCTCCATGTTCTCCGCCAGCAGCCGCTCCCGCTCGACCATGACCATGCGGTTGATCTGGATGGCCTGGGAGACCAGGGACGCGATGATCTTCAGCAACCGCTCGTCCTTGGTCAGCGTGGTGTCGTCGACGAAGTCGCGGTCGACGCTGATGGCCCCTACCACCTCCCCGTGGATGCGCAGCGGCACGCAAACGAACGAGACCTTGCCGCGCTGCCGGTCCTGCGTGCGTGCGCCGGTGCGGTTCAGGAACCGGCTGTCTTTGTTGATGTCGGCCACCACGACCGGCTGGCCGCTGCTGACCACCTGGCCGGTGACGCCCTCGCCGATGCGGTAGTGGCCGCGCTTGCGCTCCTGGGGCGTCAGGCCGTGGGCGGCCACTATCTTCAGGTCGCCGGCCACCTTGTCGAGCTGGACCATCGTGCCGCGCTTCATCTTCAGCTCCCGCGCCAGCACGTCCATCGTCTGCTCGAACACGCGCTCCAACTCCATCGCGCTGGCGCCGAGCGCCTCGCTGACCTGCTTGAGGACGGCCACCTCCAGCTCCTCGCGGCTCTGGCGGGGGGCCTCCACGTCCTCCTCGGAGACACCCAGTTCGTGCGAGACGCCGATGACGGACGAGTGCCGCCCCTCGGCCTTGCGCAGCACGAAGCGCGGCGAGCCGTTGGCCACCGAGAGCGCCACCACCACCTGGGCGATGTGGCGCAGGTTGGCCAGGAACTGCTCCGAATGCGCCTCGCGCTCCAGCAGCCAGTAGGCCACGGTGTCCAGATCGTGGAAACGCGGGCACATGTGGGTGAAGAAGCTGAGGGCGCGTTGCTCCTCGCTCCAGAGTTCCAGCATGCCGGTCAGGCTGTCGAAGATGTAGGAGGCGCGGCCCTCGATCTCCGCCTCCAGGCCCTCCAGGGTCTCCACTACCTTCTCCGGGTCCTGCGTCTTGGCCACACGGATGATGCGGGCCTCCCGGCGTGCCCGCTCGGCCTGGTCGGTCTGGTAGAAGTCCCAGAATATTTTGTCGCCGCTCCCCTTGCCGGAGGTGAAGCAGTCGACCAGCACAAACCGCCCGCCCCCCGCGCTGCTGCCGTAAGTGCGCAGGATGGACTGCGGGGAGCGGTTGAAGCTGATCAGGACGACGCAGCCCGAGCGCTCGGCCGTGCTCGCAAAACGCCGCATCAGCACGTCGGCCGGCGCGCCGGAATCCAGCTCCCAGACGACATTGTCGCCCCCCTGGAGCCCTCCCAACAGCCTGTCCACGGATGGCACACCGGTGCTCAGAATGCCCTCAATCATGGCCCTGACGGCCTTTCGTCTTGAGCCGGCGAGCGGCAACTGCCCAACGGTGGCGCATTCTATGTCTGGGACGCTTCGCGCGCAAGGGGCGAGAGCCGCCCCTCAGCGGTGCCCGGGCCTTGACTTTTCGGGGGCGCTCAACTACATTAGGCGTGGTCGCGCGGAGAGGTGGCTGAGCGGTCGAAAGCGACGGTTTGCTAAACCGTTGAGGG
>CAZMMH010000581.1:0-1527 GCA_964567315.1 uncultured Gammaproteobacteria bacterium | reverse complement strand
TGGTGCCGCGCGAAGGCACGCCCCGCGACTACGATGTGGTCGGGCCGGTGTGCGAGACCGGCGACTTCCTCGGCAGGCAGCGGCCCCTGGTGCTGGAGCCCGGCGACCTGCTGGCGGTGCGTTCCGCCGGCGCCTACGGCTTCTCCATGAGCTCCAACTACAATACCCGGCCGCGGGCGGCGGAGGTGATGGTGGACGGTGAGCGGGTCCATCTGGTGCGCCGCCGGGAGACGGTCGAGGAGCTCTATCACCACGAGCACGTCCTGCCGGCGGACTGAGATGGAGCGGGTTCCCGAGCCGGAGCTGATGGACGATCTGGCCCAGGCACGGGCCTACGCCCTGGCCGATTTCGAGGAGCCCCACCAGCGCTTCGTCGAGCTCTGCCGCGACGCCTTCCCCGGCCATGTCTTCGCCGGAGCGGTGCTCGATCTCGGCTGCGGTCCGGCCGATATCAGCCTGCGCTTCGCCCGCGCCTTTCCGCAGACGCACATCGACGGCGTCGACGGTGCCCCCGCCATGCTCCACTTCGGCCAGCAAGCGATCGAGGCCGCAGCTCTCGGCGGCCGCGTGCGCCTGATTGAGGGCCACTTGCCCGGCGCAAAGCTGCCGCAGCGCCGCTACGACGCGGTTATCAGCAACAGCCTGCTGCACCACCTGGCCGACCCCGCCGTGCTCTGGCAGAGCATGCTGGACCACGCCGCGCCGGGCGCGCCGCTCTTCGTCATGGACCTGATGCGCCCGCAGAGCATCGCCGCCGCCGGCGCCATGGTCGAGACCTACGCCGCCGGCGAGCCCGAGCTCCTGCGTCACGACTTCTATCATTCCCTGCTCGCCGCCTACACAGTCGACGAGGTGAGGGCACAACTGGGCGCAGCGGGCCTGCCACTGGAGGTCCGCGCGGTGAGCGACCGCCACCTCATCGCCTGGGGTCGGGTGGCGGCGCCTTGAGTCGGGCGAAACACACGCTTTGACACCCGAGCCGGCAAGCCCCTATGCTTAGCGCGCCAAATAACAAGAAACGCCGGCGCTGATCTCGCCCCCGTGCGACCTCGCCACCCGCCGGTCCCGTACATCACTTTTTTGGACCGGCCCTAGGGGGGCCAGACGATGCTGCCCGTGCACGTTGCAGTGCTGTGCTCGTTTCTTTCCGCATTTGCGGCACTCGGCGCCAACCGCCATCCGGCACTCCTCGCGCGCCTGGCCTTTCCCCTGCTGGGCCTTGCCGGCCTGGCCGCCGCCTACGCCGGCCTGGATACCCTGCTGCACGGCCGCGTGCTCACCCTGGTCCTGCCCCTCGGCCTGCCGTGGCTGCACTGGCAGATGTACCTCGACCCGCTGGCCGGGGTGTTCCTGGCCATCATCGGCACCGTGCTGGTCGCGGTCAGCCTCTATGGTCCGGGCTACGTGCGTGAATATCGTCCGAAGCGGGATTCGCTGGCCGCCCTCGGTGGCTTCACCGGCCTGTTCGTCGTCGGCATGCTGCTGGTGGTGGTGGCCGGCGACGCCTTCATGTTCATGGTGGCCTGG
>CAZMMH010000580.1:0-1530 GCA_964567315.1 uncultured Gammaproteobacteria bacterium | reverse complement strand
ACATCCTGCGTGGTGCGGTCAAGGCCGGCACCGAGCTGGGCAAGAAGGCCAAGGCGTTCATGGATGCCGGCGACCTGGTGCCGGACGACCTGATCCTGGGCATCATGGGCGAGCGCCTGCAGGAGGACGACTGCAAGGCCGGCTTCCTGCTCGACGGCTTCCCCCGCACCATCCCCCAGGCCGAGGCCCTCAAGGGGATGCTCAGCGACCTGGGTATCAGCCTCGACGCCGCGGTCAACCTGGACGTGCCGCGCGACGTGATCCTCGATCGCCTGACCACCCGCCGTACCTGCTCCAACTCGGCCTGCCAGGAGATCTACAACGTCAAGTCCAAGCCGCCGAAGGTCGAGGGCGTTTGCGACAAGTGCGGCAGCCCGGTGATTCAGCGCGACGACGAGACCGAGGAGGCCATCTCCAAGCGTCTCGACACCTACAACGAGAAGACCGCGCCGGTGGCCGGCTTCTACCGCAGCGAAGGCCTGCTGCTGGACGTGAACGCCACCTCCAGCGATGCCGTGGTCGACGCGATCAAGGCCAAGGTCGGTCTCTGATCCGAGCCCTTCGCGGCCCATGGAAACCCCGCTCCCCGGAGCGGGGTTTTCTTTTTCCGGTCGGCCGCACCTGGTCTATTCTTGTTGCATGGCCAAGAAACACGACAAGGTGCTGGACGCCATCTTCGGCGCCCATATGAGCGGCAACCTGCACTGGAAGGAGCTGGAGTCCACCCTGCTCTCCCTCGGCGCCGAGCTGCGCGAGGCGCACGGTGCGCGCATGGTGGTCTCCCTCGGCGGCCATGAGATCACCCTCCACCGGCCCCACCACGGCTCGGCCGTGGGCAAGGGGGAGCTGCACTCCCTGCGTCACTTTCTCTCCGCGGCGGGCGTCGGTCACATAGGTTGAGGGGGCGCGCTCCGTGGCCGGCGTCGCATTTTTGCCCTTCGCTGCTACGCCGAGCCGCAGCGATCTGCTTTTATACTCAGGCCGTTTCCCATAACAACGACAGGCCCATGGAATTCAGAGACTACCTGCGCATCCTCGCCGCCCAAGATGGCTCCGACCTCTACCTCAGCACCGGCGCACCGCCCTGCGCCAAGTTCCACGGTGTGCTCAAGCCGCTGGAGAAGGAGATCCTCCGTCCGGGCCAGGTCGCCGAGATCGCCAACGCCATCATGGATGATGACCAGCGCCAGGAGTTCCAGCACCGGCCCGAGATGAACCTGGCCATCTCCGAGTCCGGGGTCGGCCGCTTCCGGGTCAACATCTTCAAGCAGCGCAACGAATATTCCATGGTCGTGCGCAACATCAAGACCGAGATCCCGAAGATGGCCGAGCTGGACCTGCCGCCGGTGCTGGCCGAGGTGATCATGGCCAAGCGCGGCCTGGTCCTGTTCGTCGGCGGCACAGGCTCGGGCAAGTCCACCTCCCTGGCGGCGCTGATCGACCAGCGCAACACCCACAGTCCCAAGGGCGGCCACATCATCACCATCGAGGACCCGATCGAGTTCGTCCATCCGCACAAGCGCTGCATCG
>CAZMMH010000579.1:0-1533 GCA_964567315.1 uncultured Gammaproteobacteria bacterium | reverse complement strand
GCCCACAGCTCGTGGGTCAGGCAGCGGTCGCCGTCGTGGCAGTCCTCCTTGCCCTCGCAACGGGTGACGTCGACCTTCTCGTCCACCGCGGTGACGATGTCCGCAATGGAAATGTCGCGGGCCTGACGCGCGAGACGGTAGCCGCCACCCGGCCCCCGCAGCCCCTCCACCAGACCCGATTTGCGCAGCTTGGCGAACAGCTGCTCCAGATAGGAGAGCGAAATGCCCTGGCTGTAGGAGATGTCGGCGAGCGTGACCGGCCCGATACGATCGTGCATCGCGATATCCATCATCGCGGTTACTGCGTAACGCCCTTTGCTAGAGAGTTTCATAACCTGCTCCTTAACGTCCCGTGCGGCCCCAAGGGCCAATACCCAGCATTAAACTCGGGATTAACTTTAGCCATTCCTTAGCGGTTTAGTCAAGTTTTTATCAGCAGTCTTTGCAGGGACAGGCCGCAATGCTCCCCGGCCGATCCGATTCAGCCTTCACTTTCAATTAGTTGGGAACGATTATGGCCGATGGAGCGGCGAAGCCGCGAGGTGACCGCCCTCGGTTGTCGCAAGAATTTACAATCGATCTGCGAAATTCGCCGTCGGGGGGTGCGACGGCCGCTCAACACCCCGCGAGCAGCAGGGCATCGGCAAAACCACCCGGCAGGTCGTCGGCCTCGAAGCGGTGGCCGTGGTCCAGGCAGTAACGGAGCCACTTCTCGAGAAACAGGTTGGCCTCCCACTTCCATTCGATCACCGGCAGACGCACGCCGGGACGGGCGAAGCGGGTGAACAGCAGGGGCTGGCGGAAACGGCAGGATTCCACCTCGGCCAGGCGGGCATCGTGGTAGAGCCGGACCTGCGCGGCGGGATCCGCCACGCGGCCGTCATCGAAGTAGTAGGTCAGCTGCAGGATGGTGGTGTAGGCATGCTGTTCGACCAGCTGCAGGTGAAGATCCAGCTCGCCCGCGACCCGCGACACGGCCCGCGCCGGCAGCCGGTCGGGCTCCGGCACCAGGCGCAACAGGCGCCGGTAGTTGCCCTCGTAGACGGCCATCAGTTCGGACAGGGAGCGTCGCGAAAACGGCGTGTCGCTGGCGTATGATCGGGTGATCAGCATGGGGCGATGGTAGCACACGCCCCCACCCGGCTGGTCACGCCGGGAAGAGCACCTAACCAGTACACCGAACCGGGAGTCGAGATAACCATGCGCGTGATCGAAGTCACCTCCACACCCTTCAGCGACCAGAAACCCGGCACCTCCGGCCTGCGCAAGAAGGTCGACCATTTCCGCCAGCCCCACTACCTCGCCAACTTCGTCCAGGCCATCTTTGACACCCGCCCGGACCTGGTCGGCGGCACCCTGGTGGTGGGCGGCGACGGCCGCTACTACAACCGCGAGGCGATCCAACTGATCCTGCGCCTGGCCGCGGCCAACGGCGTGCGCCGGGTGCTGGTGGGCGCCGGCGGTCTGCTCTCCACCCCCGCCGCCTCGGCGGTGATCCGCAAGTACGCCACCCAGGGCGGCATCATCCTCTCC
>CAZMMH010000578.1:0-1541 GCA_964567315.1 uncultured Gammaproteobacteria bacterium | reverse complement strand
GCGACGCCCCCATATACGGATCCGTGCATGTGGAATTACCGCACACGGCACCTACTGTTAGCGGCTGAGCAAACCCGCGCTTAAGCGGTGAATAACGCGGCGAATGACCAACGAGGGTGGTGAACACCTGTCTTCGGAGGGGAGGAAGACGGGGAGGCTATGGTGGTCGGCGGTGGGTCCGAAGGGAGGTGACGGGCGAGGCGGAATCGGTTAGATCGAGGAGGCCGTTGAGACAGGCGCGGCACCGGTCTTGACCGGCACAGTCTCCCCGATGCCACGCCCCCGCACCGTGCGATGCACGGCCCAGCGCAAAGTATCTCGCCCGCGCAGGTTCTAATCCAGCTCTCATCGGCAGGAGCGGCCGATGCAGAGCAACGCCCGTCTGTTCAACTGTGCCCGTTGTCGCCGCCAGGTGGTGATCTGCAGCCACTGCGACCGGGGCAATATCTACTGCGGTAAGCGGTGCGCGCAGAGCGCCCGCCGGCAATCGCACCGAGCAGCCGGTCAACGTTACCAGAGAACGCGCCGGGGCCGCTTTGCCCATGCCGCACGCCAGCGTCGCTATCGCCGACGGCGAAGACAGAAAGTGACGCATCAGGGTTCTCCGCCGGTTCAGCCCGATGGAACACTTCCCACCGCGTCGAGGACGTCGGCTCGGAGCGGCAACCTAGCGGTTGCGGGCGATGGCATCCGTTGTCACCTCTGCGGGCGGGTGTGTGCGCCCTTTCTGCGCCAAGCGTTCCTACGCCGGTGTCCGACGCGCGACCTGATAGACCTGCCACCTCCGGTTGCGATACGCCGCCAAGGTCCTTGAGCCCTGGGCGGGGGTGGCCGCGATACGAGGACAACGCATTGGCCATACCCCCGGAACTCGAAGCAAAGATCCTGCGCTACTTCCATGTGGAGAAGTGGAAGGTCGGCACCATTGCCCGCCAGCTGGGCGTGCACCATGGCACGGTCGACCGGGTGCTCTCTCAGGCCGGTCTGCCCAAGGCCGCGCGGCCGCATCGCCCGTCGCTGGTTGACCCCTATGTGCCCTTCATCCTCAAGACCCTGGAGCAGTACCCAACAGTGACCGCCAGCCGGCTCTACACCATGGTGCGCGAGCGTGGCTACAGCGGTGGGGAGGATCACTTCCGCCACCTCATCGCCCACCACCGGCCCCGCCCGCAGCCGGAGGCTTACCTGCGCCTGAAGACCCTGCCGGGCGAGCAGGCGCAAGTTGACTGGGGGCACTTCGGCACGCTCACCATTGGCAAGGCCGAACGCACCCTCATGGCCTTCGTGATGGTGCTGAGCTTCTCGCGTTGGATCTTCCTGCGCTTCTTCCTCGATGCGCGCATGGCCAACTTCCTGCGTGGCCACGAGGCCGCCTTCGCGGCCTGGGGTGGACTGCCCCGGGTCGTGCTCTACGACAACCTGAAAAGTGCCGTGCTCGAGCGCCAGGGCGATGCCATCCGCTTCCATCCCACCCTGCTGGAATTCGCCGCCCATTACCGCTTCGAGCCGCGTCCGGTGGCGGTGGCACGCGGGAATGAAAA
>CAZMMH010000577.1:0-1543 GCA_964567315.1 uncultured Gammaproteobacteria bacterium | reverse complement strand
CAAAACCTCGGAACTGATCCTGGCCCAGGAGTTTCTCTACACCGAATACGACTGGCGGATCGGCGTGCTCAACCGCCAGCCGCTGTTCGCCAGCCAGTACTTTATGAGCAAGAAGCACTGGCAGATCGTCAAGTACGACGGCCGCGGTGGCTTTACCGAAGGTGCGTTCAAGACCGTTCCGGTCGAGCAGGCGCCAGCCAAGGTGGTGGCAACCGCGCTCAAGGCGGCCAACCTGATCGGCGACGGCCTCTACGGGGTGGACGTGAAGAGCCGCGGCAACCAGGCCTACGTGATTGAGGTCAACGACAATCCAAACCTGGACGCCGGGGTCGAGGATGCCTGCCTCAAGGAGGCGCTCTACGAGCGGGTGATGGGTGAATTCCTGCGCCGCCTGGCGCTGCGCCGCGGCGCCTAGGCCTCGTCGGTTTCGCTGGCGGTTGCCTCGAGCCAGCCGCTGAAGGCGGCGAGGGCGTCACGGTAGGCGGACTCGATCCCTGCCCGGGTCTGCGCCACGTCGTCGGGGACCCGGCCGTCGGCGGCCAGCCGCTCCAGGCCGCAGGCCGCATCGGCCAGCCGCGTCAGGCCGAGATTGCGGCTGGCGCCGGAGATTTTGTGGGCCCAGAAGGCCACCTGCCCGGCGTCGGCGGCGGCGATGGCCTGGTCCAGTTGGCCCAGGGCATCGTCCACCGTCTCCTGCAGGGTCTTGCCGAAGTCCTGCAAACGCTCCCGGCCCAGGGCCTGGAGCAGTTCCTCCAGTACCGGGGCGTCGAGCAGGGTGTCCCCGCCGGCGACCTCGTCGTCGAACGCTGCAGGCGGCGCCGCATCCCCGAAGATATTCTGCAGGGTCCCCAGCAGGCGGCCGATCTCCACCGGCTTGCCCAGCACCGAGTCCATGCCCGCGGCCTCGCAGGCGGTCACGTTCTCCGGACGCAGGTCGGCGGTCAGCGCGATCACCGGCACCCGCCGTCCGTCGCCCTCCATGGCGCGCAGGCGGCGTGCCGTTTCCATGCCGTCCATGTCCGGCATGTGCACGTCGAGCAGGACCACGTCGAAGACCTCACGGTCGAACAGCTCGAGGGCCTCGGCACCGCCCGCCGCCGGCGTGATCCGGTGGCCGTAGTATTCCAGCAGGCCGCCCGTGGTCTGCCGGTTGAGGGGCTCGTCGTCCACCAGTAGCACCCGCAGCGGCGCCACCTCCGGTATCGCCTCCGGTTGGCTGTCGTGCTGCGGTTCACCGAAGGTGATGGTGAAACGGAATTCCGTGCCGACCCCCGGGGTGCTGTCCAGCTCCAGTTCGCCGCCCATCAGCGCGACCAGTTCGTGGCTGATGGCGAGACCGAGGCCGGTGCCGCCGAAACGCCGGTTGATCGACGAGTCGCCCTGCTCGAAGGCCTGAAACAGCCGTTTGCGGGTCTCCTCGGCGATGCCGATGCCGGTATCGCGGACGGAGAAGGCCACGGTCAGCGGCGAGGCGTGGTCGGGGCAGTCGACGTGCAGGACCACGCTGCCGTCGGCGGTGAACTTCACCGCGTTGCCCAGCAGG
>CAZMMH010000576.1:0-1549 GCA_964567315.1 uncultured Gammaproteobacteria bacterium | reverse complement strand
GTGAGATCCGCGACAAGGAGACCGCCGACATCGCCATCAAGGCGGCCCAGACCGGCCACCTGGTACTGTCGACCCTGCACACCAACGACGCGCCCCAGACCCTTAGCCGCCTGATCAACATGGGCGTGGCCCCCTTCAACATCGCCTCGGCGGTGAACCTGATCATCGCCCAGCGGCTGGCCCGCCGCCTTTGCACCAAGTGCCGGCAACCGGAGGACATCCCGGCGGAGGCCCTGCGCTCCGAGGGCTTCACCGAGGCGCAGATCAGCGCCGGCGTCACGGTCTACGGTCCCGTGGGCTGCGACCAGTGCACCGACGGCTACAAGGGCCGCACCGGCATCTATCAGGTCATGCCGGTCTCCGAGGCCATGGGGCGCATCATCATGGAGGGGGGCAACGCCATGCAGATCGCCGACCAGGCGCGCGTGGAGGGAGTTCCGGACCTGCGGCAATCGGGCCTGAAGAAGGTCATCGACGGCGTGACCAGTCTCGAAGAGGTCAACCGTGTCACCAAGGAATAACGCTTAAGGATACTGTCCATGGCAGAGAAGGCGGAAAAGCAGATCGTTTTCACCTGGGTCGGCACCGATAAGAAGGGGCGCAAGGTCAAGGGTGATACCAACGCCACAACCCAGGCCGCGGTCAAGGCCGAACTGCGCCGGCAGGGCATCACCCCGATCAAGGTCAACAAGAAACCGGCCGCCCTGTTCGGCGGCGCGCGCAAGAAGAGGATCAAGCCCAAGGACATCGCGGTCTTCGCCCGTCAGCTGGCCACCATGATGTCGGCCGGCGTGCCCCTGGTGCAGTCCTTCGACATCGTCGGCCGCGGCCACGAAAACCCGGCAATGGCCGACCTGATCATGGGCATCAAGGCCGACGTCGAGGGCGGCACCACCCTGGCCGACGCCCTGGCCAAGAAGCCGATGTATTTCGACGAGCTGTTCGTCAACCTGGTGCGGGCCGGCGAACAGGCCGGTGTGCTGGAAACGCTGCTGCACAAAATCGCCACCTACAAGGAAAAGACCGAATCCCTCAAGGGCAAGATCAAAAAGGCCCTGTTCTATCCGGTGGCGGTTCTGGTGGTGGCCTTCGTGGTCACCGCGATCCTGCTGATCTTCGTCATCCCCCAGTTCCAGGAACTGTTCAAGGGCTTCGGCGCCGACCTGCCGGCCTTCACCCTGATGGTCATCCACCTGTCGGAGTTCTTCCAGGCGTACTGGTGGGCCATGTTGATCGCGATCGCGGTGTTCATCGGCGTCTTCATCGATGCACGCAAACGCTTCCCGAGATTCAACCACTTCCTCGACTACTTGGCGCTCAAGATCCCGGTCATGGGCGTGATCATCCACAAGTCCGCGGTCGCCCGTTATGCCCGCACCCTGTCGACCATGTTCGCCGCCGGCGTGCCCCTGGTGGAGGCGCTGGAGTCGGTGGCCGGCGCCACCGGCAACGCACTCTATTCCGATGCGGTGATGCAGATGCGCGAGAACGTCGCCACCGGTCAGCAGCTGCAGCTGTCGATGAAGCAGACCAACATGTTCCCCAGCAT
>CAZMMH010000575.1:0-1552 GCA_964567315.1 uncultured Gammaproteobacteria bacterium | reverse complement strand
CCGGTGGGCGTCTTCCGGGCAGAACTTGTCGACGATGGCGTCGAGCAGGTTGTTGGCGTGCTCACCGAGGGGCGGCACCTCCTTGATGCCGTCGAAGGCGGCCAGGGCCTGCAGCCAGCGCACCTCCACCAGCACCCGGTGACGGATCAGGCCGAACTCGCTGAAGATGGGCCGGAGATCCTCGGTCTTGGAGCCGTAGCGGCCGTCGATGGGGGAAACAGCGGTCAGCGTCGAAAGGTCCATGCCTGCTCCGTAAAGAATTCGATGCGGGAAACCGGGGAATGATACAGGCCGTGGAGGAGGAGGGCGAGGCACGCAGGGCCCATGCCCGCCACGAAGGCGAGAGTCCGCGATAGCGCCGGCCCGGCTAGACGCCGGAGTCGACGCTAATGGTCGCCGCGCGCAGCCAGGCGTTGAACGCGCGGATGCGCGCCCGCCGCGAGGCGGCCTGGGTTCGTCGTTGCTGACGCGTCAGTGCGCGTTCGACGGTGGTCGTTGGGTGAGGCGGCACCGGGATGGCGCCGGGTGGGGTTGCGTCCCGGACGTTGCCGAGCAGGCTTAAAGTCAGGATCAGCGGGATCACGTCGTGCATGCTTACCTCCCGTCGTCGCGGATCCTCGCGTCGCCGGCCCTGGGGCCGGCCCGTTGGTCATCCCTGCGCACGGACTGCCAGATGCGGTATCCTTACCCACCAACCGTGCTGTAGTGCACTGCGCTAACGCAGTACATCGGAAATTAAAGCACATTCTCGTAAGAATTCCACAGGATCTTGTAATGCTTGAAGAATATCGCACTCATGCCGAGCAGCGTGCCGCCGAAGGCTTGCCGCCGCTGCCCCTCGACGCCAAGCAGGTCGCCGCGCTGGTGGAACTCCTCAAGCATCCGCCCAAAGGCGAGGATGCCTTCCTGCTCGAACTGCTGACCCAGCGGGTGCCGGCGGGCGTGGACGACGCCGCCTATGTGAAGGCCGGCTTCCTCACCGCGGTGGCCAAGGGCGAGGTCAAGTGCCCGGTGCTCGACCGCAGGCACGCCACCGAGCTGCTGGGCACCATGCTCGGCGGCTACAACGTGCGCTCCCTGATCGAGCTGCTGGACGACGACGACATGGCGCCGATCGCCGCCCACGCCCTGGCCAAGACCCTGCTGGTGTTCGACGCCTACCACGACGTGGTCCACAAGGCCAAGAGCAACAACTGGGCCAAGGAGGTGGTCGACGCCTGGGCCGGGGCCGAGTGGTTCACCAGGCGCAAGGCGCTGCCGGAAGAGATCACCCTGACCGTGTTCAAGGTGCCCGGCGAGACCAACACCGACGACCTCTCGCCGGCCTCCGCCGCCTGGAGCCGCCCCGACATCCCCCTGCACGCCAAGGAGATGCTGGTCGCCAAGATGCCCGACGGCCTGGCCACCATCGACACGCTGAAGGAGAAGGGCCACCCGCTGGCCTTCGTCGGCGACGTGGTCGGCACCGGTTCCTCGCGCAAGTCGGCGATCAACTCTGTGCTCTGGCACATGGGCCACGACATCCCCTTTGTTCCCAACAAGCGCCAGGGCG
>CAZMMH010000574.1:0-1553 GCA_964567315.1 uncultured Gammaproteobacteria bacterium | reverse complement strand
TGGCGGCGTCGCCGAGGAAGCAGATGCAGATCTCGTCGCCGCCTTTCATCTGGATCGCCTTGGCCATGCCGGCGGCCAGCGGGAACGGCCCGCCGACCAGGGCGTAGCCGCCCATGAAGTGGTGCTCGACATCGAAGATGTGCATGGAGCCGCCGCGGCCCTTGCTGGAGCCGGTCTCCTTGCCGTAGAGCTCCGCCATCAGCGCCTTCGGGTCGGCGCCGCACTTGAGCGCGTGGACGTGGTCGCGATAACCGGTGATCACGTAGTCGGAGCCGGGGCGCGCGGCCTCCAGTACGCCGAAGGCACAGGCCTCTTCGCCCGGATAGAGATGCAGAAAGCCGCCGATCTTACGTTCTACGTAGGCCTCGTAGCAGCGTTCTTCGAAGCGCCGCGCGAACAGCATCTCGCGCAGCACCCTCTTTTTGTCTGCGACGTTCATGGTGCTCCCCTGTGGGTTGTTGTAGTCGCCCGTTCGCCTCGGCGAGGGCCGTGCAGCCGCGCGACTCCGGCGGCCGGAAAACGCGATATGATCTGCGTTTCGACTGGCGAGGTCAAGGAAAAGCCCATGCAAGCGGAACTCCCCACCGCACGGAAACTTTCGATAAATCAATCGACAAGCAAGCCGGAAGCGGCCGACTACGCGGCCGCCGAGGCGGTCGTGGTGGTGCTCCCCAAGGCCGCCCTGGCGGGGCGTTTCCCCAACATCCCCCAGCGCGCCCTGCTCAAACGGCGCCTGGCCGCCCTGCCGGCGCCGGCCTGCGGCGGCGTGCTGCTCACCACCCAGCTCGACTCTCCCGACGACACCCGGGTGGTGCTGGCCTGCATCGACGACGCCTCGCCCTTCCAGCGCCTGGAACTGGCGCGCAAGGCCGTAGCCGAGGCCCTCAAGGGCGATCCGGCGGTGTTGGCCCTGCAGGTGGCCGGTCTGCCGGCCGCGGCGGGCACGGCCATGGCCGAGGCCCTGGCCAGCGCCGCCCTGGCGGCGGCCGCAAGCCTGCCGAAATACCAAAAGGGGGCCAGGACGCCGCGCCTGCGCGCCCTGCGCCTGCTCGGCCTGGCGCGCACGCTCGACCTCGCCCGCCTGCGGGCCGAGGCCGAGGGCAACCACCTGGCCCGCTGGCTCACCGCCCTGCCGCCCAATGCCCTGCGCCCGGCGCCTTACCTCGCCCTGCTGCGCCGGCTGGCCCGGCGCGAGGGCTGGAAACTGGAATTCCTCAACGAGGCGGCCCTGGCCAGGGCCGGCGCCGGCGCCGTTCTCGCCGTGACCCGCGGCGGGCCCATAGGGGCCGGCCTGGTGCGCCTGCGCTATACGCCGGCACGGGGCGCCAAGCGGCCGCCCCTGGCCCTGGTGGGCAAGGGCATCTGCTTCGACAGCGGCGGCATGAACCTCAAGCCGGCGCGGCACATGCATGGCATGCACCAGGACATGGCCGGCAGCGCGGTGGCACTCGGCAGCCTGCTGGCCCTGTCGCGGATGAAGGAGGCGCGGCCGGTGGAGTGCTGGCTGGCCCTGGCCGAGAACCACATCGGCCCCGAGGCCTACCGCCAGGGCG
>CAZMMH010000573.1:0-1555 GCA_964567315.1 uncultured Gammaproteobacteria bacterium | reverse complement strand
TCCGGCGCTACTTCGTTGCCGACATGCACGGCAAGCTGCCGTTCCCCGAGGGCACCGCCATCACCGAGATCCTGATGACCGGCGAACGCGGGGGGCAGCAGGCCAAGGTCCTGGTGTCGGCAATGGGCGTCGGCTTCGTCTTCGACTTCGTCGCGCTCACCCTGACCGCGTGGCGAGACATCTTCACCACCGCGCTGGTCAAGCCGCTCGCCGTGCTCACCGACAAGGTCAAGGCGGTGTTTGCGATCAACACCTCGGCCGCGGTCCTCGGTCTTGGCTACATCATCGGCGTGCGCTACGCGTCGATCATCTGTGCGGGCTCCTTCCTTGCCTACTTCGTGCTGGTGCCGCTGGTCAACTGGGTTGGCGTCCACGCCCCCGAAGGCCTCGGCGCGGGTCTGCCGCCCATCGCCGCCATGAGCGCCGAGGACATCTTCTTCAACTACGTCCGCTACATCGGCATCGGCGGGATCTTCATGGCCGGAATCATCTCGATCCTCAAGATGCTGCCGGTCATGGCCCAGGCCACCGCCAAGGCGTTTACCGAGATCCGCCGGCTCGCCTCCGGGGGCCTCTCCGGCGAGAGCACGCACCGCACGGAGACCGACATCTCGATGGGCATGGTCGCCCTCATCACGCTCGCCATCTCGGTGGCGATCTGGATCTACTTCCGTTTTTCCGTGCTGGCGGGGACCGCGACGCCGACCCGCCTGGCGACCTTCGCCCTCCTGCTCACGTTGGTGATCTCGTTCCTGTTTGCCGCCGTCTCCGCCTGGGCGGTGGCGATCATCTCGATCACGCCTGTCTCGGGCATGACGCTCACCACGCTGATCATCTCGGCGGTGGCGCTGTCGCAGCTCGGTCTCACCGGCACCGACGGCATGCTCGCGACGCTTCTCATCGGCGGCGTCGTGTGCACCGCGCTGTCGATGACCGGCTCCCTGGTCACACAGTTCAAGATCTCGTACTGGCTCGGCGCGACGCCGCGCCGGATCGAGTGGGCCAACATCCTCGCGTCGGCGGTGGCCTCGATCACGGTCACCGGCGCGATCGTGCTGTTCGCCACCACCAAGGGCTACGTACCGTCGGCTGCCCACCCCAATCCGATGCCGGCCCCACAGGCCAATGCGATGGCGGCGGTGATCCAGAGCGTGATGGCCAGCGCTCAGGCGCCGTGGCTGCTGTACGGACTCGGAGCGGTGATCGCGCTGATCGTGGAGATGCTCGGCATCTCGGCGCTCGCCTTCGCGCTCGGCATGTACCTGCCCATCGAGCTCAACACGCCGCTGCTTTTCGGCGCGCTCATCGCGGCGTGGGTGAAGCACAAGGCACCGGACGACACTGCGCGCCGCGCCCGCAACAACCGAGGCACCCTGATCGCCTCCGGGCTGATTGCGGGCGGCGCTCTCGCCGGGGTCGCGGACGGTCTCATCAGCTGGGTTGCCGATTCCACCGGTCGGACGATCCCGAGCTTCTCCAATCTCGGCGGCTTCGGCAACTGGCTCGGCCTCGCCATGTTCGCGCTGCTCGCCGCGTGGGTGGCGTGGGACGCCGC
>CAZMMH010000572.1:0-1561 GCA_964567315.1 uncultured Gammaproteobacteria bacterium | reverse complement strand
GCGGCGAGTACGCCATGCTCAAGGCCGCGGCGCAAAACGGCTGGCTGGACGAGCGCGCCTGCGTGTTGGAGGCCCTGCTCGGCTTCAAGCGCGCGGGCGCCGATGGCGTGCTGACCTATTTCGCCAAGGACGCGGCGCGGTGGCTGAAGGAAGGCAGTTACTAGTGAAGAGTGGATAGTCGACAGCCGAGTTGTCGGCCGCTGGCCGACGCCTGTTTCCGATAGCTGTCGGGCCCGTTCCCGACACCACGACGATTCACTGGCAACTGCCCACTCTTCACTGCCCTCCCGCCCCTCTTGTCTTTCCGCCCCGCGGGCGGCAACATTCGCCCCGCCGGCCCCCTGTTCCAGAGATGTTTCCGCGATGGCATCGAACCCGCTCGACCGCTACGCCGTGATGGGCAATCCCATCGCCCACAGCAGATCCCCGCGCATCCACAGCCTGTTCGCCGCCCAGACCGGCGAGAGCCTCAGCTACGAGGCCATTCTGGTGGAGAGTGGGGGCTTCGCCCAAGCGGTCGAGGCCTTTCGCGGCGCCGGCGGGCGCGGGCTCAATGTCACCGTGCCGTTCAAGCAGGAGGCGTGGCGCCTGGCCGGCGAGAAGAGCCCGCGCGCGGCCCTGGCGCGGGCGGTCAACACCCTGGCCTTTCGCGAGGGGGGTGTGATCTTCGGCGACAACACCGACGGCATCGGCCTGCTGCGCGACCTGCGCGACAATCTGGCGCTGACCGTCGAGGGTCGCCGGGTGCTGCTGCTCGGCGCCGGCGGCGCGGTGCGCGGGGTGCTTGGCCCGCTGCTGGAGGCGGGTCCGGCGGAACTGGTCATCGCCAACCGCACCGCCGAGCGGGCGGTGGAACTGGCGGACGCCTTCGAGGAATTCGGCAACGTGGCCGGCAGCAGCTTTCCCGACCTGGACGGCTCGCGCTTCGACCTGGTGATCAACGGCACCGCTGCCAGCCTCAAGGGCGAGGTGCCGGACCTGCCGGACAACCTGCTGGCGCGGGACGCGGTCTGCTACGACATGATGTACGCCGCCGAGCCCACCGCCTTCATGCTCTGGGCCGACGAGCACGGCGCGGCGCGCGCGGTGGACGGTCTCGGCATGCTGGTGGAGCAGGCGGCGGAATCCTTCCTCATCTGGCGCGGGCTGCGTCCGGAAACCGCAGCGGTGATCGCCGCCCTGCGCGCCGAGCTGGCGGCCGGCTGAGGCTCAGTCCGAGGCGCGGTGGCGTTCCTTGAGCTCGGCGTAGTAGCGCGCCGACTCCTGCAGAAAGGCCAGCTCCTTTTCGCTCAAGGGGCGGGCCTGCTTCACCGGGCTGCCGACGTAGAGATATCCGCTCTCCAGGACCTTGCCCGGCGGCACCAGGGCGCCGGCGCCGACCATCACCCGCGCCTGCAGTACCGCGCCGTCCAGCACCACCGCGCCCATGCCCACCAGGCAGTAGTCGCTGATGGTGCAGGCGTGCAGGGTGGCGTTGTGGCCAACCGTGACCCCCTCGCCGACGAGCGGGGGAAAGCCGGGACGGTATTCGCTGGGCGGGGTGACGTGGATCACCGTGCCG
>CAZMMH010000571.1:0-1563 GCA_964567315.1 uncultured Gammaproteobacteria bacterium | reverse complement strand
CTGGGCTACGACCTCACCAGCGGCCACCTCACCGCCGGCGTGCAGGTCAACATCGATCAGGGCAAACTCTCCGGCGACAACACCCTCAAGTTCAACCAGCTGCAGGTGGCCCCCGCCGACCGTGCGCGCATGGCCCAGCTGAGCACCCAGCTGAGCATGCCCCTGGACTCGGCCCTGGCCCTGCTGCGGGACTCGGACGACAACATCAAGCTGCACGTCCCCCTCGGCGGCGACGTCGCCGATCCGAAATTTGGCTATGCCGACGCCATCAACCAGGCCCTCGGCAAGGCGATGAAGACCACCGCCCTGACCTACCTGAAATACTACTTCCAGCCCTACGGCACCCTCATCGCCATCGCCGAGTTGGCCGACAAGGCCATGGCCGTGCGCCTCGACCCCCTCGACTTCGCCCCCGGCAGCAGCGTCCTCGATCCCAAGGCCACCGCCTATCTCGACAAGGTCGGCGGCCTGCTGCGGCAGCGCCCGCAGCTGCGCCTGCGCCTCTGCGGCAAGGCGGTCGCCGCCGACGCCGCGGCCCTGGCCAAGGCGGCGCCGGGGAAGGAGGCTCAGGGCGTCGCCGGCGACCCACTCACGATCCTGGCCAAGGCGCGCGCGGTCGCCATCCGTGACTTCCTGGTCAACAAGTTCGGCATCAAACCCGAGCGGCTGTTCCTCTGCCTGCCCGAGGCCAAGGCGGACGCCAAGGGCAAACCGCGGGTGGAACTCTTGATCTGAGGGGGATACGTGGTACCGTGCGGACGATGAGCCGGGCGCGGCGCTCCCGCGTGCCCCCGGCGACCCGTCAGGCCGGGCCGGCCAAGGCCGGAACGCGGCTTAACCCTGACGAACGCAGGCTTGTATACTGCCTGTTTCGTACCTACCTTGGCCTTATCCCCAGCCGACAAGCGACCCCGATTCTGATGAGCGAAACCGCAGCCCAACTCGCAATCCAGCCCGAATTCGACCACCTGCGCAGCACCCGCGTCCCCTCGCTGAACGTCGAGGTGCAGGAATTCCGTCACCGCGCCACCGGCGCCAGCCATATCCACCTGGCGGCGGACGACGACCAGAACGCGTTCCTGGTGGCCTTCCGCACCGTGCCGCAGGACTCCACCGGCGTGGCCCACATCCTGGAGCACACGGCGCTCTGCGGCAGCCGCCACTACCCGGTGCGCGACCCGTTCTTCATGATGACCCGGCGTTCCCTCAACACCTTCATGAACGCCTTCACCGCCGCCGATTGGACCGCCTACCCCTTCGCCAGCCGCAACCGCAAGGATTTCGACAATCTGCTGCGGGTCTACCTGGATGCCGCTTTCTTCCCCCAGCTGGAGGCCCTGGACTTCGCCCAAGAGGGCCACCGGGTGGAATTCGCGACCCCGGACAACTCCGACTCCGAGCTGGTCTACAAGGGCGTGGTCTTCAATGAGATGAAGGGGGCCATGAGTTCGCCGGTCTCCACGCTGTGGCAGGCGCTCTCGCGGGAGCTGTTCCCGACCACCACCTACCACTGGAACAGCGGCGGCGATCCGGAGGCGATTCCCGACTTGAGCCATGCCCAGC
>CAZMMH010000570.1:0-1569 GCA_964567315.1 uncultured Gammaproteobacteria bacterium | reverse complement strand
AAGAATATCTTCGAAGTATTGGAGATGACGGTCGAGGAGGCACTGCCTTTCTTCGAGGCCGTGCCGCCGCTCAGGCGCAAGCTGCAGACCCTGGTGGACGTCGGCATCAGCTACGTGCGCCTGGGGCAGAGCGCCACCACCCTCTCCGGCGGCGAGGCCCAGCGGGTCAAGCTGGCCAAGGAGCTCTCCAAGCGCGACACCGGCAACACCCTCTACATCCTCGACGAGCCGACCACCGGGCTGCACTTCCACGACATCAGCCACCTGCTCGAGGTGCTGCACCAGCTGCGCCAGCACGGCAACACCATTGTGGTGATCGAGCACAACCTCGACGTGATCAAGACCGCGGACTGGATCATCGATCTGGGACCGGAGGGCGGCGACGGCGGCGGCGAAATCGTCAGCCAGGGAACCCCGGAAGCGGTGGCGGCGGATGCCGCCTCCCATACCGGACGCTTTCTGGAGCCGCTGCTGCGGCGCACCCGCCGGGACTGAGCCTTCAGGCCGCGACCGTCACCGGGCTGCCGACCGTCAGCCCCAGCTCGGCCGCGGCACTGCCCTGATTGACGGCGATCTCCAACAGGCCGTTGCTGTTTTCGTAACACAGCGGCGCGCCGACCGGCACCCCACCGAAGGTGCGCACCCGCGGCAGGGTCCGCTCGCCGGCCTGCAGCCCGGCCCCCGGCGGGAAGGCCGCCGCACGCAGGCCGGTCAGTGCGTTGCCGAAGCGGTCGACATAGACGACCCGGGGCAACTCCTCCGGCCATTCGGCGCCACGGACCTGCAATCCGTTTCGCGGTGCCAGCCCGGAGGTGTCGCCGCGGGCCAACGCCGCGGCCACCGGGGCAAACAGATCACGCCCGTGAAAGCTGGCGGAGAGGTGCCCGGGCCGCCACTTGATCTCATGGACGACACAATGGTCAGCGCGGCGGACAACCAGCGCGAACAGGCCGTTGTCGGGACCGACGTACCAATCACCGTCCGCCTCCACGGCGACCGCGTCGCGGGCCCCGCCAACGCCCGGGTCCACCACCGCAAGGAACACACTGCCACGGGGGAAACCGCTGCGGTAGGCATCGAGCAGGTAGGCCGCGGCCTGTACGTCGTAGGCCGGCAGGTCGGCGAACAGATCCACCACCGGGACGCCAGGCGTGCGGGCCCAGATCGCGGACTTGACCTGACCAACATACGGCCCTTCCAAACCAAAATCGCTCAGCAGCAAGATCATCGCGGCCCCCAAAACGAAAAAAGCCGGGCAGTGCCCGGCTTTTCACGATGCATGGCGCGTTACACCCTTATTCGCCGGCCTCGGCGACCGGGCGGTCCACCAACTCGACGTAGGCCATCGGCGCATTGTCGCCGGCGCGGAAGCCGCACTTCAGGATGCGCAGGTAGCCGCCCGGACGGGCCGAATAACGCGGACCCAGTTCGTTGAACAGCTTCGTGACCACGTCGCGATCACGCAGGCGCGAAAAGGCCAGACGGCGCTTGGCCACGGAGTCGCTCTTGGCCATGGTGATGAACGGCTCGGCCACCCGGCGCAGTTCCTTGGCCTTCGGCAGGGTGGTC
>CAZMMH010000569.1:0-1571 GCA_964567315.1 uncultured Gammaproteobacteria bacterium | reverse complement strand
CCGGCCTCGAAGTCGGCGTAGCTGGCGATCATCCAGCGGCGCCCGGCCCGGCTGCCGTCGGCCAGCTGCTTGACCTGCTCACGCAGCGACTGCAGCTCATGGTATTTCTTTGCCACGTCGAACGGGATCCCCTGGCGGGCGAAGGCGTCCTTTTCGATCAGGGCGTTGAGCTTGGCCTGCTCATGGGTCACCTTGGCGTCCATGGAGCCGCCCTGGTAATTCCAGTTCAGGCCGATCACCGGAGTCACACCGACATGGTTGTACATGTCCAGCACATAGGGGTTGTCCAGGGTGTCGCGCCCGGGGGCGCCGGCCAGCGAACCCACCACACCGATGTAGAGATTGGGCCGGCGGTCCGCCTTCTTCGCCTCCACCAGGGCCCGGCGGGCCTTGAGCCCGGCGCTCAACTGACTCATCTCCGGCCGGTCGGCCAGGGCCTTCCGCACCAGCTCGGAAAGCGAGCTCTGCGGCATCGCCACCACCGGCAGGCTCCGGTCGGCGACCTGGAGCTCGCCATCCATGCCGATGCCGGTGAGCACCTTGAGCCCGTCCAGCGCCACCTGCTCCACCGCCTTGGCCTTGGCCAGGTAGCGGTTGATCATGGCCAGGCCGTTCTCCAGGGCAAAGACGTCGGACTGCTTGATGTCGCCCTTGCCGTCGGCCAGCCAGCGGTCGGCGAGTTCCTTGGCCTTGAGCAGACGCCCCTTGACGTCCTCCAGCAGCAGCCGGCTGTCGTGGGCGGTCAGGTAGCCGTAGTAGGCGCGGGAGACGTCGTAGATGGTGGCGGCGCGCTGCTCGCGCACCTCGGCCCGCTTCACCGTCACATTGCCCTCGGCCGCCGCGGTGTAGCTGGCGACCTTGCCGAAGGTGGCAATGGGCTTGATCAGCTTGAAGTCCAGTTCGCCCCAGGCGCTCAGGCTGTTGAAGTCGTAGAGGTCGCTGCGCGGCTGGCAGCCGCTGCTGCAGCTCTTGGCGCCGTTCTGGTAGAAGCCGCCTGAGACACCGGGGGCCAGCCCGACGAAGGTGTTGACGTCGACCATCATGTCGTCGCTGCCCTGAGCCTGGTCCACCAGGGCGCGGGCGGCGTCGACCAGCTTCTCACGCTCCTTGATCCGCGGATCGGCGTGCAGTGCCTTTTGTACCGCCTGATCCAGGCTGAGCGTCTCGGCCTGCGCTGCGGGCAGCATGGCGGCGATCAGCGTGGCCACGATGAGTCGTTTCATTTTCCTCCCCCCCCTTCCTGCGCCTTGTTGTACATGAACTGACCGATCAGCTTCTCCAGCACCAGGGCCGACTGCGTGAGCTTGATCTCGTCGCCGTTCTTAAGATAGGTGTCGTCACCACCGGGCTCCAGGCCAACATACTGCTCGCCGAGCAGACCCGCGGTGAGGATGCTGGCGCTGGTGTCCTTCGGCAGCTTGTTCACCTGCGGCTCGATCTGCATGGTCACCAGGGCTTCGTAGGTCTCCTGGTCGAAGCTGATGCTGGCGACCCGGCCGATCCGCACCCCGGCCACAGATACCGGCGAGCGTACCTTGAGACCGCCGATGTTGTCGAAGCGCGCCTTCAGG
>CAZMMH010000568.1:0-1572 GCA_964567315.1 uncultured Gammaproteobacteria bacterium | reverse complement strand
GCGCCTGGCGGCCGATGGTCAGCAGGTCGCGCAACCCGCGATTGGTGACGAAGGCAGTACGCACGCCCTTGCCCTCGAGCACCGCGTTGGTGGCCACGGTGGAGCCGTGCACCACCCGCAGCGCGGCCGGGTCGAGACCCAAATCCGCGATCCCCTGGAGGATCGCCCGCTCCGGCGCCTCGGGCGTCGAGAGCACCTTGTGCACGCGCAGGCCGGTGCCGTCGAACAATACGAAGTCGGTGAAGGTGCCGCCGGTGTCGATGCCGAGCCGCATGCGAAAATCCATGCCAGTGGAGTAGGTTACAATCATGGGCCGCGCATGAGCGGCCCGCAGGGAGCAGCCATTGTATGTCCGATGACGTACTCATTCGAGTCGACCACCTCTACCGCTACTACGGCGACCAGTGCGCGGTGCAGGACCTCAGCTTCGAGGTGCGCAAGGGCGAGGTGCTCGGCTTCCTCGGCCCCAACGGCGCCGGCAAGTCGACCACCATGCAGGCGCTCACCGGCAACCTGGCGCCCACCTCGGGCGAGGTCTGGATCAACGGCGTCGACCTGCTGGCCGAGCCCAAGCGGGCCAAGGCGGAAATCGGCTACCTGCCGGAACAGCCGCCGCTCTACCGCGAACTGACGGTGGACGAATACCTCGAGTTCTGCGCCCGCCTCAACCGCATCCCGCGCGCCGGCGTCAGGCAGGCGGTGGAGACCGCCAAGCAGCGCTGCGGCCTCACCGAGGTGGGCCGGCGCCTGATCGGCAACCTCTCCAAGGGCTTCCAGCAGCGGGTCGGCATCGCCCAGGCGATCATTCACCGCCCGGCGGTGGTGATCCTCGACGAACCCACCGTCGGTCTCGACCCGATCCAGATCCGCGAGATCCGCGCCCTGATCCGCGAACTGGGCCGGGATCACAGCGTGATCCTCTCCACCCACATCCTGCCCGAGGTGCAGGCCACCTGCTCGCGGGTGCAGATCATCCATCACGGCCGGCTGGTCTTCAGCGACAGCATGCTGGGGCTGGACGAGCGTCTGGCCGAACCGGTGCTCGAACTGCGCCTGGCCCGGCCACCCTCGCCGGACGCCCTGGCGGCGATTCCCGGGGTGCTGGCGCTGGAGCCCCAGGAGGACGGCCGCTGGATCGTCCGCCATGCCGCCGGCGAGAGCCCGGCCGAGGCCATCGCCGAGGCGGCGGTGCAGGGCGGCTGGGGCCTGCAGGCCCTGGTCCCGGCGCACAAGTCCCTGGAGCAGGTGTTCGTCGAACTGACCGCCGGCCATGCCGAGCCGGCGGCGGACGAGGAGGCGGCCTGATGATCTTCACCATCGCCGCGCGCGAACTGCGCAGCCTGTTCCTCTCGCCGCTGGCCTGGGCGGTGATGGCCGTGGTCCAGTTCATCCATGCCTGGCTGTTCCTCGGCCTGGTCGACTACTTCCAGCGCATCCAGCCGCAACTGGCCGGCATGCCCGGCGCCCCCGGCGTCACCGACCAGGTGGCCGCGCCGCTGTTCAACACCGCGGGCGTGGTGATGCTGCTGGTGGTGCCGCTGCTGACCATGCGCCTGGTGGCCGAGGAGCGCC
>CAZMMH010000567.1:0-1572 GCA_964567315.1 uncultured Gammaproteobacteria bacterium | reverse complement strand
ACGGTGATCGAATGCAATGATCTCGGAGGGGCAGACGAAGGTGAAGTCGAGCGGGTAGAAGAAGACCACCGCGTACTTGTCCTTGGTCGCGGAGCCGAAGTGGAATTCATCGACGATGGAACCGTCGCCGAGTACGGCCGGCGCGGTGAAATCAGGAGCCTGACGGCCAACGAGCACACCCATGGTTTATTCTCCGTATTTCTTAGACTGAGTCCAAAATGGTGGGCGTATACTAGGGGCAAACGGAGGGTCGGTCAATGCGACCGTCGGCACCAACGCCGGGGCCGCAACGGGCCAATGCAGACCGTCGGACAGCTGCGCCGACGGGAAAGAAGGGGGGCTGCCGCCGCGTGTCAGGCCGCGGCGCAGGCGGCGCCGTCGCTGAATTCGCGCAGGACCACCTGCTCGAACAGGCTGCCGACGGTGACGACCCGCCGCAGATCCAGCTTCAGGCCATCGAAGAAGTCGGCGATGGTGGCCTCGAGCTCGGCCCGCTTGCGCCGATCCATGCCCAGGTCGTCCACCAGACGCGCGCCCGGGGTGACGGCATCGAACTCCACCTGCAGGGCCTCGGCCACCGCCGCGGTGAGGGACATCAGCATCAGGTTCTTGACGCTCTCGAGTTCGTCTTTGCCGGCCTTGATACACATGGGATCACCACCCGGTTTCATCCGCGGCCCCGATCCGGCGCCGCATTTATCCAAAAAACCAATGAGTCAGCTTGACTTGGCCGGGGCAGCAGAGGGCTTGCACGCCGGCCATGGTGAGACCATACGCAGGCGACAGGGGACTTTCCTTGAGCTAAATCAGTTTTTCCTAATATTCCGAACTACTGTATTCCTCGCAAGCCCCGGCGCAGGGTCTCAGTGCTCGCGGGTGGCCAGGAAGCGGATGTCGGGCCAGCGCTCCTCGGTCAACGACAGATTGACCCGGGTCGGCGCCAGGTAGGTCAGCTCGCCGGAACCGTCCAGGGCCAGGTTGTCGGCGGCCTTGGCGCGGAACTCGTCCAACTTCTTGGCGTCGTCGCAGGCCACCCAGCGGGCGGTGGCCACGTTCACCGGTTCGAACACGCAGTCGACCTTGTATTCGTCCTTGAGCCGCTGGGCCACCACGTCGAACTGCAGCACACCCACCGCCCCCAGGATCAGGTCGTTGTTGCGCATGGGCTTGAACAGCTGGGTGGCGCCCTCCTCCGAGAGCTGCTCCAACCCCTTGAGCAGCTGCTTGGACTTGAGCGGGTCCTTGAGCTGGGCGCGGCGGAACAGCTCGGGGGCGAAGTTGGGAATGCCGGTGAACTTGAGCACCTCGCCGGCGCTGAAGGTGTCGCCGATGCGGATGGTGCCGTGGTTGTGCAGACCGATGATGTCGCCGGGCCAGGCCTCCTCCACGTGGTCGCGCTCCTGGGCCATGAAGGTCAGGGCGTTGGCGATCTGCACGTCGCGGCCGATACGCACGTGACGGATCTTCACCCCCTTGCGGTAGGTGCCGGAACAGACCCGCAGGAAGGCGATGCGGTCGCGGTGGGCCGGATCCATGTTCGCCTGGATCTTGAACACGAAACCGGAGAAGGCG
>CAZMMH010000566.1:0-1583 GCA_964567315.1 uncultured Gammaproteobacteria bacterium | reverse complement strand
TGTCGTAGCCACGCTACGATTATGGCAGATTTTCCAAACAAGGCCAGAAATTTGAATTGGTTTCTATTATCGCAGCCTGACTACGACAACAAACACCGATTCAAAGCAACCAAGCGACGAATTTGGGGCAAAAACGGACGGAGCCGGGGGGAATCGACGCGGAACCCGCACCACCTTTGTTAAACGCAACTCATTGTTTAAAAACGTTTAATCGTCAATTTTTCAGGGGGTTGGAATTGGGGCAAAATCGCCCCTTTTCCCATTCACACGGCAGGGGTCACAGGTTCAATCCCTGTCGCGCCCACCAATTCTGGATTCGAACAATCAAGGGCTTGGTGCATCGCACCAAGCCCTTTTTGCTTGCTCAGCAGGCGGGGCGTTCCTCCGTCGGAACGGCACGTCAGTGCTCGCGGTGCCAGATCAGCGCGCCGTTGCGGTACACCTCCTTCACCCGGTGCAGCGGCACGCTGTGGAGATTGCCGTCGTCATCGACGAGGTTGAAGGCGAAGTGGTCGCCGGGCGCGAAGCCCACCTGCGTAAACGGCACGCGCAGGATCCGCCCTTCCGTCCGGTCGTAGTAGCCGAGGACGAAATCGCCGTCGAAATGGGCATCCCAGCGGATGCGGTTGAGCAACTCCTGGATCGGGACCATCGGCGGGCCTGCAAGCGGCGGCAAGGTCCGCTCAGGGCCTGCGGTGAACCTCCCGGCTGCGCTCGCGTTGGGTCAGGCGCGCCAGGTCGCCGAGCTGCTCCGCCGTCAGCTCGATCAGGTCGTCCACCGCCAGAATGCCGACCAGCGCCCCCTCGTCGTCGACCACCGGCGCACGGCGCACACCGGCGTCGCGCATGCGCTCAACGGTTTCCATCACCTCATCGGGCTCATGCACGGTCAGCAGCGCCGAACTCATGACGTCGGCCGCGGTCACCTGCTCGGGATCGACCCCGGCCGCCACCACTTCGACCACCAGGTCGCGGTCGGTGATGATCCCCACCGGCACTGCGCCGGCCGGGCGGGCCTCCACCACCACCAGATCGCCCTCATGATGCTCACGCATGAGGCGCGCCGCCAACGCGGCGCTCTCGCCGCCGCCGATCACCGCCACCTCGCGGGTGCAAATCTCTCCCACGTTCATCTTCGCCCCCTCTGCTGCATGGCGCAGCAACCACTCCCCTACAGATGTTCTGGCCGGGATTCGGCCCGTTTGCGGTGGATTCCGACCGCGAAGTGCGATCGGTGGGCGTGGCCGTGCCGGGCTAGCGCTCCAGTTCGTCCAGCAGCCAGCGGCTGAGGGCCGTCAGCTGTTCGCGCTGGGCGTCGTCGCAGTCGGAGTAGACCTCGGCGAGACGGCGACCCATCTCCTTGAGCAGTTCGCGGTAATGCTGCTCGCGTGCCTGGGTCACCGCCAGCTTGGCCCGCAGCTTGTGCAGCTGGCTGGCCAGCGCCTCGGCATCGGGAAAAGCGACATCCTTGATGCGCAGGGCGAAGGCGGTCTGCTTGAGAAAGGCGAGCTCCTGGGCGAAGGAGTTCTCGGCCAGGGCGAGGGTGGGAAAGCGTTCGCGCAGCCGTTCCAGTTCGACCTTGC
>CAZMMH010000565.1:244-1584 GCA_964567315.1 uncultured Gammaproteobacteria bacterium | reverse complement strand
ATCTCGGCGGCGACGCCGTGGCTCGGCTGGCGCCGCCGGTGGAGGGCAAGCAGCGTTACACTGTCTACGTCTGCGGTCCCCCCCGCAACGCGGTGCCGCAGCCGTGAGCGATCCCGGTCCCGACAGCTGCCCGCTTCCCCGGCCTCCGGACCACTCGGCCGTGACCCGGGTGGCGCTGGCGGTCGAGCCGGCGCCGGCCGACTATCGTGCGGCCATGGCCCTGGCCGAGCGGGAGGCGGCAGCCCGCCTGGACGAGCCGATGCTGATCGCCTGGTACGACCGCGACCGGGATTTCGAGTCACCCCAGCACGCCAGCGAATGCCACCTGGACAGTGCGATTCCCGGCTACGTCGACTACGCCCTCAGCCACGGCGCCAGCCTGTGCGTCGACCTCGGCGACGGCCGCTTCGTCTTCTATTACCTCTCGGTCGAACTCTGAGCCCCGGCCAGAACGAAGTGACGGCCCTGCAGCTTGTCGGCATCGGCTTGGCCGCCGCATTCCAATCGGTAGTCGGCCACCACCTGCGGCGGCTCCTCGCTCCTGGCGCCGGACGGCTATTCGCCCGCGAGGGCGCTGCCGGCCAGGCAGAGGGGGGGGTGGTGGCGAGTAGAGTGCGCGGGTGCATGGAGCGCCTCCGAAGGGTGCATCGTGCGGTGGATTCCGCTGCCCCCGTATCGCTCCTCGGCGCCCCCTTGTTGAACATAAAGTCGTTGCACGTATCGATCATTCACGCTGATCGCCCCCGCGACCGTTTTGGACCGATTCCATAGCTCCGCTTGGCGCTTGGGAAAATCTCGGTTACAAAGGCATGAAAGGGCGCCGTTCCGACGCCGGCAGAATAACCAGCAAACCACCGGTAGAGGGCAGCAGACGATGAATGACCAAGTGGAAAGACGCCACACGCGGCGGGTCGAGCGCAACGAGCGGGTGCAGTTCCGGGTGATCGCCGATTCCGCCGGCGGCGCGGAATGGGACGAGCCGGTGCCCTGCAACACCACCAGCTATTCCGCCGAGGGCTTCTGCCTCCGTCTGGAACAGGCGGTGAACGTCGGCAGTCAGGTGGAGATCTGTGCCAAGGTGCCGCAAAATCCGTTGAGCTACTTCCTCAAGGGCGAGGTGGTGCACTGCGAAAATGCACCCGACGGCAACGGCTACCTGGTGGGTGTGCAGCTGCAGGGCGGACCCGGCGCCGACATCCAGGGCTGGCGGGAGCTTTTCTGAGCCCACGTGGTTGAATGGTGCGCCCGCCGCGCCCACACTCGGGACTGAATCCCACGGCGAGCGAGGAGTTACCGGTGAGCGAAAAGGCCCGCATCCGCAACATGGCGGTGTTCTGCGA
>CAZMMH010000565.1:0-234 GCA_964567315.1 uncultured Gammaproteobacteria bacterium | reverse complement strand
CTGCGATTTCGAGAACGTCGCCCTCGGCGTGCGCGACGCGCGCTACGCCAAGCTCGACATGCAGAAGGTGCTGGAGCGCCTGCTGCTCAAGGGCAACATCGTGGTGCGCAAGGCCTACTGCGACTGGGAGCGCTACAAGGAGTTCAAGGCCTCGATGCACGAGGCCAACTTCGAGCTGATCGAGATCCCCCACGTACGCCAGTCGGGCAAGAACTCCGCCGACATCCGCATGGT
>CAZMMH010000564.1:0-1590 GCA_964567315.1 uncultured Gammaproteobacteria bacterium | reverse complement strand
CCAGGCTTATGGAAGCGCTGGTAAACGTCGCCCGGGAAAAAGATATCTCTGTTTTTAAAGCCAGTGTCCTGGCTGAGAACAAGAAGATGATGGAGGTTTTCCTGGAATACGGCTTTCAAGTCTCCAGCGAGCTTGAGGACGGCGTATATTATCTGTCCTTCAAATTCAGGGGCGGTGCCCGGCGTGATGAGATCGAGTTGAGCTGGGCCGACAACAAGGGCGCAAGCGACTCCGCCACCACCAAGATCAGCTGATTTTCGGCTCTTCAGCGGGCCTGCCAGGCCCATCGCCCTCAGCGGTGGCCGAATCCAGCAAGCCGTCTGAGATCAGCGCATCCGCCGTTTCCTCCGCCGCGGCGGGTGCTGAGTCGACTTCGCCACGCACTCGCGCGGATGCGATTGCTGCGTTCGTGCTGCGAGCATCGGGGCCAGCGGCCGGCGCATCGTCAGCCGGGCTGCCGCTCGGTTTGCTGGCCTCCGCACCGGTCTGCGGACCGCTGCCAAACATCGAAGAGTACTCACTCAGCATACGTGCCATGGAGTCCATGGTGATGCGCAGTTCCTCCGCAAGCCGTTGGTTCTCCTCTTCCAGGCGGGCCAATTCCGGGTTGTTTTCGGCCCCGTCGTCGACGGCCGCCGGGCGCGGCGACTTCAATGCTCTGTAGGCCTCGACGAGCGCCTGTACGTCGATATGCAGCTGTGCCAAGGCCGCGGCATCGCGCCGCAGATAGAGTCCGATGACTGCTTGGTATAGCAGTTTCTCTTTGAGGTTGATGTCTCTTACGGCCTGCTCCAATTGATCGCCCCGGTATTCGTAGCGATCTTCGAGTATTGCCCGGAGCGCTTGTTTGCGGGCGTCCTCCTCAGCTTTGACCGTGGCAATCAACGTTGCGGCGGCGCGACGATCCCGGCTGCCGCGAATGACCGTGACCACCACCAGCCCCAGCACCACCAGCGTCAGGCCCAACAGCAGCTCGCCGAGCACCAGGACGCCCACGGGACTGATCTCAATCACGTCGCCTCCTGGGTGGCGTCAGTCGCCTCCTGCGGTTCCACGAGCGTCAGCTGTTTCGCGGCGCGCCGACGCAGAAAGAGAAATGCGGCAGTCCCGCCGCCGATCAGCACCAGGTTGCCGAGCACTAGCAGCAGCACTGCAATCAGCCAGCCTGCTCCCTCCGATTCGCCCTGTGCAGGCGGCGGGGAGACCAGGGTCCGGTCCTCGGTAGGCGACGCCTCCGGTGACTCCTCTAGCTCCGGCAGCGAATCAGCGTCCCGCTGATCCGTTTTCCCCCCGGGCGACGACCGGCCCTCGATGGGTAGGGGCTCAAGGGTCAGCTGCAGCGGCTGGCCATCGTTGGTCTTGCCACGCAGGCGCAGCCGCAGCCGGTGCGGTCCCGTCAATTCGTCGGTGGCGAGGTCCGCCTCCCAGTCCGCGTCGCCGCTCACCGCGAACGATACCGGGCGCTCCGCCCCGGCCGGCGACAACAAGACGGCGTCTATCACCAGCGATGGCACATCAACCAGTTGCGGATCCGCGCTGAGCACTGCCTTGAGCACGTCGTCTTGGCCGGCCGCCAGCTTCACCACCGCG
>CAZMMH010000563.1:0-1609 GCA_964567315.1 uncultured Gammaproteobacteria bacterium | reverse complement strand
CGGCTTCGTCTTCGGTTTCGGCCTCTACCACGCCGGCTTCACCGACAGCCGCAAGATCGCCAGCGCCTTCTACCTCAAGGACGTCGGCGTGCCGGTGGTGATGTTCTCGGCCATCGTCACCGGCATGCTTGGCCTGTGGCTGCTGGGGTTCGCGGGCTTCCTCGACCTCCCCGAGGTCTACTTCCTGCCCACCTACCTGGCGCCGATGGCGGTGGGTGGGCTGCTGTTCGGCATCGGCATGGCCGTGGGCGGCTTCTGCCCCGGCACCGCGGTGGCCTCGCTGGCCACCGGGCGGATCGACGCCATGGTCTTCGTCCTCGGTTTCCTCGGCGGTTCGCTCGCCTTCGGCGACCTGTTTCCGGTGTGGGGCGACTTCTACAACAGCGACTACCGGGGGGTGTACCGCCTGGATCAGCTGTTCGGCAGCGGCCTCGGCACCGCGGTGCTGATCATCGTCGCCGCCGCCGTGGCGGGCAGTCTGGTCATGCGCTACGGCCAGCGCCTGTTCTGGAGCACGCCCAAGGAGGAGAAGCTGACCACCGAGCAGGTGCTCAAGTACGAAACGCCGCTGGTGCTGCTGGCCCTGCTGGTGGGGCTGGCCCTGGCCTTCGTGCCGACCGACGCCTTCTTCGGCGGCGCGGGCAGGGCGCCGTACTACATCATCCAGAAATCCAGCGGCGGGCCGCCGCCGGCGCCGGAGGCGTTGCCCAAGCACGGCGCGCCGCCGCCGCCCGCGCTGCGCCGGCGCGAAGGCTGTTGACCCCGGAGTCCCGATCTTGAAGCGACGCGAGTTCCTGAAGATTTCCGGCCTGCTCGGGGCGGGCACCGCCGGGGCCGGCCTGCTCGGCGGCTGCAGCACCCTGTTCCCGGGTCCCGACGCCTATCCCGCGCCGGGCAGCGGCAAGCTGAGCCAGACCCCGACCTTCTGCGACATGAGCTACTGGACATGCGCCGGCTTCGTGCACCAGGAGAACGGCAAGCCCTGGAAGATCACCGGCAACGACACCGACCTGCACAGCGAGGGGCGGTTGTGCACCCGCGGCACCGGCGGCCTCGGCAGCTTTGAAGACCGCGACCGCCTGCGCCGACCGCTGCTGCGGGTCACGGGCTCCGACGGCCGCCAGCGCTTCAAGGAGGTCTCCTGGGACGAGGCCCTGGACTTCGTCGCCGGCAAGCTGAAGAAGATCGCCGCCGACTACGGCCCCGACCGCACGGCGCTGCTCAACCACGGCTACGGCGCCCGCCACTTCAGTCACCTGATGCGCGCCTACGGCTGCGGCAGCAGCGCCGAGCCGGCCTTCGCCCAGTGCCGCGGCCCGCGCGACATCGGCTTCGTTCTCACCTACGGCGAGGACCTCGGTTCACCCGAACGGACCGACATGGAGAATTCCCGCTGCATCGTCCTGATCGGCTCGCACATCGGCGAGAACCTGCACAACGGCCAGGTGCAGACCCTCTCCGCCGGGCTGGCCAAGGGCGCCAGCCTGATCACGGTCGATCCGCGTTTCTCGGTGCCGGCGAGCAAGTCCAAGTACTGGCTGCCGATCAAACCCGGCACCGACATCGCCCTGCTGCTGGCCTGGATGCACGTGCTGATCAACGAGGGGCT
>CAZMMH010000562.1:0-1629 GCA_964567315.1 uncultured Gammaproteobacteria bacterium | reverse complement strand
TTGAGCGTCCGTGTCAGGCGCTCGGTGAGATTATCGAACATGGGTTTTCCGTGAATCGACGCCGACGCGGCCGGATGCCACGTGGGGAGGAACAATTATAACTGGAATTCGTCGCCGCCGGAGAGGCGGAACAGGCGGCGCTTCTGCATTTGGTTGCGCAGTTCGGTCATGATGGTCACCTCGGCGCCCGGCTTGAGGTGGCTGATGAAGATGTCCGGGTCGTGCTCCAGCTTCGCCAGGTCCTCGGCCAGCAGACTGGGGCAGTAGTGTTTGGCCAGGCGCGAGAGCTCCAGTTCCTTGTCCGGAAAGGCGGTCTCGACGATCAGCATGTCCAGGCGTTCACGCCGGTTGAGCGCCGCCCACAGGCTGTCGTTGCTGGTGGTGTCGCCGCTGAAGGCGAAGACCCCGTGCTCACTCGCCACCACGTAGCCGGCCGCCGGCACCACGTGGTTCACCTCCACCATCTCCAGCCGCCGGCCGTTGACCTCGACCTCCTCCCCCGGCGCCATCGCCTGGAAGCGCATCACCGGCCGGTGCTCGTGGGGCAGCATGGTGAAATCGGGCCAGATGGCCCAGTTGAAGACGAAGTCCTTCAGGGCCTGAATGGTCGCCTCCTGGCCATGAATGACGATCGGCTCCTGGATCCGGGTGAAGATGCTGTCGATCAGCAGCGGCAGGCCGCAGATATGATCGTGGTGGGAGTGGGTCAGGAAGATATGCCGCAGCCCGGCCATCTCGTCCAACGTCAGTTCGCCGACCCCGGTTCCGGCATCCACCAGGATGTCGTCATCCACCATAAAACTGGTGGTCCGGCGATCCTGGCCAATGCCGCCGCTACAGCCGAGTACCCTTAAGCGCATCTAACCGCCTTGGTTCTTATAGGTTTTCCGCGTGGATGGTGGCGACCATGCTATTACCTTGGCGAAGGCGGATCAATAGAGCGCAAAAGAGGCCTTCCGCGGATGCCATCGCGGTCGCAGCTGGGGTAAAGTAGGCGCCCATGAACGGAGTCCTGATTACCGGCGGCATCGCCATCCTGCTCTATCTGCTCAGCGCATTCCTGCTTGGCCTGCGCCTGGTGCGCATTCCGCAGCAGGCCGCGGCGCCGGACAAGCGGCCGCTACTGGGCGCGGGGCTGCTGGCGGTGCTGCTGCACGCCGGCGTGCTGCACCACCGGATCTTCACCGACGCCGGCTTCAACCTGAACTTCTTCAACATGTCCTCCTTCACCGGCTGGCTGGTGGCGCTGCTGCTGCTGCTCTCCGCCTGGCGGCGACCGGTGGAGAACCTGGGCATCGCCCTGCTGCCGGTGGCGGCGCTGGCCCTCGGCCTCGACCTGATGGTGCCGGAACGCAAGACCCTGCTGATGGGCATGAGCTGGCAGTTGGAGGTGCACATCGTCATCTCCATCCTCGCCTACAGCGTGCTCACCATCGCCGCGGTGCAGGCGCTGCTGCTGGCGATCCAGGACAACCACCTGCGCAACCGCCACCCCGGCGGTCTGATCCGCGCCCTGCCGCCGCTGAAGACCATGGAGCACCTGCTGTTCCAGATGATTGGCATCGGCTTCCTGCTGCTCACCGTCTCCCTGGTCAGCGGGGCCCTGTTCCTGGAGGACATGTTCGCCCA
>CAZMMH010000561.1:0-1638 GCA_964567315.1 uncultured Gammaproteobacteria bacterium | reverse complement strand
CCAGCTGCGCGGCCGTTCCGGCCGCCAGGGTGACCCGGGCTCCAGCCGCTTCTACCTCTCCCTGGAAGACAACCTGATGCGCATCTTCGCCTCGGGCAAGGTGGCCGGCTTCATGCAGAAGCTGGGCATGCAGGAGGGCGAGGCGATTGAACACCCCTGGGTCAGCCGCGCGATCGAGAACGCCCAGCGCAAGGTGGAGGCGCACAACTTCGATATCCGCAAGCAGCTGCTCGAATACGACGACGTCGCCAATGCCCAACGCAAGGTGATCTACGAGCAGCGCAGCGAGCTGCTCGCCGCCGAGGACATCTCCGACACCATCGAGGACATCCGCCGGGACGTGGTCGAGGCGCTGATCACCGATTTCATCCCGCCGCAGACCCTGGAGGAGCAGTGGAACGTGCCCGGGTTGAGCGAGGGCCTGGAGCGCGAGTTCGGCCTCAAGCTCGACCTGAGCGGTTGGCTGGACGAAGACGACTCGCGCCACGAGGACCACCTGCGCGAGCACATTCACACGGCCATGCGCGAGGCCTACGCGGTCAAGGAGGAGCAGGCCAGCGCCGAGGTCATGCGCCAGTTCGAAAAGGCGGTGATGCTGCAGATTCTCGACGCCCAGTGGAAGGAGCATCTGGCGGCGATGGACTACCTGCGCCAGGGTATCCACCTGCGTGGCTACGCCCAGAAGGATCCGAAGCAGGAGTTCAAGCGCGAGGCCTTCGACATGTTTGCCGAGATGCTGGAGCGCATGAAGCATGAGGTGGTCGGCGTGCTGGCGCGGGTCCAGGTGCGCGCCGAAGAGGACGTGGAGGCGGTGGAGGAGCAGCGCCGCAGCAACGTGCAGATGAACTATGAGCACCGCGAACTCTCCTCGTTCGAGGATGACGCCGAGCCGGGTCCCGAGGGTGCCGAGCCGCAGCCGCAGACGCCGGTGACCCGCGAGGGGCGCAAGATCGGGCGCAACGAACCCTGTCCCTGCGGCTCGGGTAAGAAATACAAGCAGTGTCACGGCCGCCTGAGCTGAGCCGGCCGCTTCTTCGACGGGGATCACTGGGGGAAGGGCGATGGCGGTAGGACTCGGGGCCTTGCCGGAGCTGCATCCGGTCGCCGGGCTGCGCGTGGGCAGCGCTTCGGCCGGGATCAAGACGCCGGGGCGGCGTGATCTGGTCCTGTTCGAGCTGGCCCCCGGCACACGCTGTGCCGGCGTTTTCACCCGCAACGCCTTCTGCGCCGCGCCGGTGGTGGTGGCGCGCGAGCACCTCGCCGCGGTCGCCCCGCGCTATCTCCTGGTCAACACCGGCAACGCCAATGCCGGCACCGGGCCCAAGGGCATGGCCGACGCCCGCACCAGCTGTGCCGCGGTGGCCGCACTGACCGGTTGCGCGGCCGAGGAGGTGCTGCCCTTCTCCACCGGCGTGATCGGTGAGCCGCTGCCGGTGGCGCGCCTTACCGCCGGCCTGCCGGCGGCGGCCGAGGCCCTGGCCGGGGGCGGCTGGGCCCTGGCCGCCGAAGGCATCATGACCACCGACACCCTGCCCAAGGGCAGCAGCCGGCGGATCGCGATCGGTGGCGTGCCGGTCAGCGTGACCGGCATCGCCAAGGGTGCCGGCATGATCCGCCCCGACATGGCCACCATGCTCG
>CAZMMH010000560.1:0-1639 GCA_964567315.1 uncultured Gammaproteobacteria bacterium | reverse complement strand
GAGGACGATCAGTTGTTGGTCGTCAATAAACCGCCAGGATTGGTAGTCCATCCCGCTGCCGGGCGACCGGACGGAACTCTACAGAACGCACTGCTGCATCGTTTGCCGCAGCTGAGCCTGGTACCGCGGGCGGGAATCGTTCACAGGCTCGACAAGGATACCAGCGGGCTCTTGGTGGTGGCCAAGACGCTCCTGGCCCACAAGTCTCTTGTCGATCAGCTTCAACGGCGTAGCGTCCGCCGCGAGTACCGCGCGCTGGTCCAAGGAATGCTAATAGCGGGTGGTACGGTCGACGCGCCGATCGGCCGCCATCGGCTGCAGCGGACCAGGATGGACGTCGTCCCGGCAGGGCGGCCGGCCGTGACCCATTACAGGGTTCTGGAACGGTTCGCTGCCCACACGCTGCTGGCCGTCCGGCTCGAGACCGGCCGCACACATCAGATCCGAGTCCACATGGCCCACATCCGCCATCCGCTCGTGGGAGATCGAGCCTATGGCGGCCGACCGCGGCCGCCGCGGGGCGCGACCCCGTCCCTCGTCGAGGCCATACAGGGGTTTCCGCGGCAGGCGCTGCATGCCACAGCGCTCGGACTCGAGCACCCTGTGACGGGGGAGGCCATGCGTTGGGAGGTGCCTGTTCCGGAGGATATGCGCGCGCTGCTGAGTCTGTTGCGAAGGAGCGACCAGCATGGATTGGATTGAGCCGGACTGGCCTTCCCCCTTACCCGTGCGTGCTTTCTGCACGACCCGCAGCGGTGGTGTCAGCGTAGGAGCTTTCGCCAGTCTGAATCTGGCCGATCACGTAGGGGACGAGCCGCTGTGTGTAGCGAACAACCGCACGCTGATACGGGAATGCCTCGGCCTGCCCGCCGAGCCCCGTTGGCTGCAGCAAATTCACGGTTGTTCAGTGGCCGATGCGACCGCGACCACCGCGAATTGCCGGGCGGATGCGGCGATCGCTCGGCGCCCCGGTACCGTATGTGCCGTTTTGACAGCGGATTGCCTGCCGCTGCTGCTGTGCGATCGGGCAGGGACGGGCGTAGCGGCGGTCCACGCCGGTTGGAGGGGGCTCGCGGACGGCATCGTCGAGGCGGCCGTTGCTCGGTTTGCAGTACCGCCCGAAGAGATTCTTTGTTGGCTCGGTCCCGGCATCGGTCCCCAGGCGTTCGAGGTGGGCCCGGAGGTGCGGGCGCGTTTTCTGGAGCAGGGCGGCGAGGGCACAGAGGCCGCGTTTTCCTCGGCTCGGAGTGGAAAATGGCTGGCTGATCTCTACGCCTTGGCGAGGGAGCGCCTGCAAGGTTGCGGTGTCGACCGGGTCTGGGGCGGCGGGTTATGCACCTATTCCGATCCGCAACGATTTTTTTCTTACCGGCGCGATGGTGTCACCGGACGCATGGCGAGCCTGATCTGGATCGATCCGGCCGCAGTTTGATTCTACGCAAGACGGGCTGAGATCAAACCCTGCCGGGGCGCCTTGGCTCACGTCCAAACGGAACGATGTGATGACTCCTCTTTTTTCCTGAGCAGGCATTGGAGATGCCAGGATGAACCTGTTGATTGGCTGTTACGTCCCACGTTGTTGTGAGGGAGAGCGTCCTGACCTATTTGAGGTGAGACGCAAAGAGAAGTCGCGAGCTGA
>CAZMMH010000559.1:0-1641 GCA_964567315.1 uncultured Gammaproteobacteria bacterium | reverse complement strand
CCATCGCCGACGAGGTGCGCGCCGGCGGCCGCATCCCGCTGATCATCGGCCGCTCCCTCACCGACAAGACCCGCGAGGCCCTCGGCCTGGAACCGTCGGAGATCTTCAAGCGCCCCGTGGCCCCGGCCGACACCGGCAAGGGCTACACCCTGGCGCAGAAGATGGTCGGCAAGGCCTGCGGCGTCGAGGGCGTGCGCCCCGGCACCTACTGCGAACCGCGCATGACCACCGTCGGTTCCCAGGACACCACCGGTGCCATGACCCGCGACGAGCTCAAGGAGCTCGCCTGCCTCGGCTTCTCCGCCGATCTGGTGATGCAGTCCTTCTGCCACACCGCCGCCTACCCGAAGCCGGTGGACGTGAAGCTCCAGCACACCCTGCCGGACTTCATCACCACCCGCGGCGGCGTCTCCCTGCGCCCGGGCGACGGCGTCATCCACTCCTGGCTCAACCGCATGCTGATGCCCGACACCGTCGGCACCGGCGGCGACTCCCACACCCGCTTCCCCATCGGTATCTCGTTCCCGGCCGGCTCGGGCCTGGTCGCCTTCGCCGCGGCCCTGGGCGTGATGCCCCAGGACATGCCGGAATCGGTGCTGGTGCGCTTCAAGGGCGAGATGCAGCCGGGCGTCACCCTGCGTGACCTGGTCAACGCCATCCCCTACGTCGCCATCCAGCAGGGGCTGCTGACGGTGGAGAAGGCGGGCAAGAAGAACGTCTTCAACGGCCGCATCCTCGAAATCGAGGGGCTGCCGGACCTCAAGGTGGAGCAGGCCTTCGAGCTCAGCGACGCCAGCGCCGAGCGCTCCGCCGCCGCCTGCACCGTGCGCCTGAACGAGGCGCCGATCATCGAGTACCTGCAGAGCAACGTCACCCTGCTCAAGTGGATGATCGCCAACGGCTACGAAGACCAGCGCACCCTCGGCCGCCGCATCGAGGCGATGGAGGCGTGGATCAAAAACCCGCAACTGCTGGAGCCGGACGCCGACGCCGAATACGCCGCGGTCATCGAAATTGATCTCGCCGATATCAAGGAGCCGATCCTCGCCTGTCCCAACGACCCGGACGACGTGAAGCTGCTCTCCGACGTGGCCGGTACCGCCATCGACGAGGTGTTCATCGGTTCGTGCATGACCAACATCGGCCACTACCGTGCCGCCGGCAAGGTCTTGGAGCAGGTCGCCAATGTGCCGACCAAGTTGTGGATCGCCCCGCCGACCAAGATGGACATGCGCCAGCTGACGGAGGAGGGGTACTACGCCATCTTCGGCAAGGCCGGTGCGCGCACCGAGATGCCGGGCTGTTCGTTGTGCATGGGCAATCAGGCGCGGGTGGCGGATGGGGCGACCGTGGTGTCGACCTCGACGCGTAATTTCCCGAACCGGTTGGGCAAGGGGGCGAATGTTTATCTGTCGTCGGCGGAGCTGGCTGCCGTTGCCGCGATGATGGGGAAGATTCCTTCTGTCTCTGAGTATATGGAGGCGGTTAAGGGGTTGGAGCCGATGGCGGGGGATATCTACCGCTACCTTAACTTCGATCAGATCCCCGAATATGAGGAAGTGGCCAAGAAGGTCATTCCGATCCGGGCCGCCTAATGCCATCCCCACAGTCTTCCCTCTCCCCTGATGGGAGAGGGTGTGG
>CAZMMH010000558.1:0-1642 GCA_964567315.1 uncultured Gammaproteobacteria bacterium | reverse complement strand
TCCCGGCCATCGGCTACGGCATCCGCTACGAGTTCGGCATCTTCGATCAGCGCATCGAGGACGGCTGGCAGATCGAGGGCACGGACGCCTGGCTCAGAAACGGCAACCCCTGGGAGCTGCCCCGGCCGAAGCTGCGCTTCCCGGTCAGTCTCGGGGGCTACACGGAGCACTACCGAGATAACGGAGATCCGCGCGTGCGCTGGATACCGGACCTGGTGGTCGACGGCGTAGCCTGCGACACGCCGATCCTGGGCTACGGCGTCGACAACGTGAACCTGCTGCGGTTGTGGAAGGCCGAGGCCTGCAAGTCCTTCGACTTCCAGATCTTCAACACCGGCGACTACTACGGCGCGGTCCACGAGAAGGTCCTTGCCGAGAACATCTCCAAGGTCCTGTACCCCAACGACGAGCCGGAGGCGGGCAAGGAGCTGCGGCTCAAACAGCAGTATTTCTTCGTCTCCTGCTCCCTGCAGGACATGATCCGCCTGCAGCTCTCCACCGTGGGCAGCCTGGACGGATTTCACGAGAAGTTCGCGGTGCAGCTCAACGACACCCACCCGGCCCTGGCGGTACCGGAGCTCATGCGCCTGCTGATGGACGAGCATCACATGAAGTGGGACCAGGCATGGGAGATCACCCGCCGGACCTTCGCCTACACCAACCACACCTTGCTGCCGGAGGCATTGGAAACCTGGTCGGTGGACCTGTTCGCGCGCCTGCTGCCGCGCCACCTGGAGATCGTCTACGAGATCAATACCCGCTTTCTCGACGAGGTACGGATGCGCTTCATCGGCGACGAGGCGCGCGTGGCCCGCATGTCCCTGATCGACGAGGACGGCGGCCGGCGGGTGCGCATGGCACATCTCGCCACCGTCGGCAGCTTCGCGGTGAACGGGGTGGCCCAGATGCACTCGGAGCTGATCAAGACCACGGTGCTGAAGGACTTCCACGACATCTGGCCCGAGAAATTCCACAACGTCACCAACGGCGTGACCCCACGGCGCTTCATCGTGGTCAGCAACCCGCGCCTGGCGGCGCTTTTGACCGAGCGCTGCGGCGGCGACCAGTGGGTGCGCAGCCTGTCCTGTATCGAGGCGTTGGAACAGTATGTCGAGGACACCGGGTTCCATGCCCAGTGGCGAGAGGTCAAGACGGCGGCCAAGCAGGACCTCGCCAACTGGCTCGGCGAGCATGCCAGTGTCGTGGTCGACCCCCAGTCCATGTTCGACGTGCAGGCCAAGCGCATCCACGAGTACAAGCGCCAGCACCTGAAGGTGCTGCACATCATCACCCTCTACCAGCGACTGAAGGCCAACCCGAACCTGGACATCGCCCCGCGCACCTTCATCTTCGGCGGCAAGGCCGCACCCGGCTACTTCATGGCCAAGCTGATCATCAAGCTGATCAACTCGGTGGGCGAGGTGATCAACAAGGATCCCCAGGTCAAGGGCATCCTGCGCGTCGCCTTCCTGCCCGACTTCAATGTCAAGAACGGGCAGCGTCTCTATCCCGCCGCCGATCTCTCCGAGCAGATCTCCCTGGCGGGCAAGGAGGCCTCGGGCACGGGGAACATGAAATTCTCCATGAACGGGGCACTGACCATCGGCACCCTGGACGGCGCCAACGTGGAGATCCGCGAGGA
>CAZMMH010000557.1:0-1645 GCA_964567315.1 uncultured Gammaproteobacteria bacterium | reverse complement strand
GGCTGGTGGTCGCCATCGCCGGCCCGCCCAATGCCGGCAAGTCGACGCTGCTCAACCGCCTCGCGCGGCGCGAGGCCGCGATCGTCTCGCCCTATGCCGGCACCACGCGCGACGTGATCGAGGTGCATCTCGATCTCGGCGGCCTGCCGGTGACGCTGCTCGACACCGCCGGCATCCGCGACACCGACGACCCCGTGGAAGTGGAAGGCGTGCGGCGCGCGCGCGATCGGGCCGAGGCCGCCGACCTGGTGCTGTGGGTGGTGGATGCCAGCGCGACGGAAAATGCCGGCGCCGCGCCGGCGGCGTCTGGCCCGGCGGTCTGGGTGATGCGAAACAAGATCGATTTGGTGCGGCAGCCGGATCAAAGAAATGCACCGAAATTGCAATCCTATCGTAAGAGTGAAGCCACATTTATGGCTAATAAACCGTTAACAAACATGGCTAGCGAAAGGTTAACGGACGCTGCACGAAGAAATGAATCTAAACCCACTAACAATGAACACGTATTCAATATATCGGCCACCAGCGGCGAAGGCTTTGACGCCCTGCTCGCCCAGTTGGCCCGCTATGCCGACAGCTTCCTGGCCGGCGCCGAGCCGGCGCTGGTGACCCGCGCGCGCCACCGGCGGGCGCTGGAGGATGCCCTGGCGGCCCTGCGGCGGGCGCTCAAGCCTGAGCTCGCCGGCCGCGAGGATCTGCTGGCCGAGGAGCTGCGCCTCGCCGCCCGGGCGTTGGGGCGGCTCACCGGCCGGGTCGACGTCGAGGACATCCTGGACGTGATTTTCCGCGATTTCTGCATCGGCAAATAGGTGATCCGCCGCATCCTGAGGAAGGCGCGGAGCGCCGGTCTCACAGGATGAGGCGGTCCGGCCTCATGGTTTGAGACGCCGCGCGGAGTTTGCTGGCGGGCCGCCCTTCGCGCGGACCCGTTGGCGCGGCTCCTCCCCAAGAGGCCGCAAATCGCTGTGGCAAACAGCCGCCGTGGCAACGGGTCGTCTCGCGCCCACCCCCGATTTGATGGAGCTTGGCAGCGGGGCGGGCAGGCCAGGAAACGGCTTGAGCAGGGCGAAGCGAGGGAGCGCTATGGCCGACATGCCCGCGTGGAAAAAGGCCCTGCAGGAGCCCAACGCGATCGGCTGGATCGGGCTGATCATCCTGGTGATCGTCATCGGGGCGGGCACGCTGTATTTCGGCGGTGGCCATCACCAGGCCGAGGCCCCTGCCCCGGTGTCCCATGCCGCCCGCTAGGCCGCCGGCTGGCCCAACGACCCCGGTCCCCTAATGTTCAATCGGCGGCCTCCGAGCTTCGCCGCTCGCGCGCCGAACGGGGCCTGTTCGGGGCCGAGGAATCGCGCATCTACTGGTAATATGACACCGTTTGCGGCGGTGTTTCACGTGAAACATACTCGAAAAACGCGATATTTTTGACCGGCCCGGGCCCCTCCGCTACAACGCGCCCACTATGAATTCCTTCGACGTCATCGTCATCGGCGGTGGCCATGCCGGCTGCGAAGCCGCGGCCGCCAGCGCCCGTATGGGCGCCCGCACCGCCCTGGTAACGCACCGGTTCGCCACCGTCGGCGCCATGAGCTGCAATCCCGCCATCGGCGGCCTCGGCAAGGGCCATCTGGTGCGGGAAATCGAT
>CAZMMH010000556.1:0-1655 GCA_964567315.1 uncultured Gammaproteobacteria bacterium | reverse complement strand
CCCTCGGTCCAGGGGTGGCTGTAGCTGCGCCGCTCGATGGCGTAGACCGGCTCGATGTCCTCCTGGGTCATCGGCCGCATGCCGCTGTAGCTCTGCAGGATGGCGCTCACCCGCGCGCCTCCGCCAGCAGCCGCCGGGCCGTCTGCAGATCCTCCCAGGCCTTGCGCTTGTCCAGGGGCGTGCGCAGCAGGTAGGCCGGGTGATAGGTCACCAGCAGGGGGATGCCGCCGTCGCCGAAGCGGTGGGCACGGCCGCGCAGGCGGCCGAGGGGCTCCTCGGTGGCGAGCAGGTTGTGGGCGGCGATGCGCCCGAGGGCGACAATCAGGCTCGGCCGGATCAGGGCGATCTGGCGCTCGAGGAAGGGCCGGCAGCGCATGGCCTCCTCCGGTTGGGGATTGCGGTTGCCCGGCGGCCGGCACTTGAGAATGTTGGCGATGTAGACCGCCTCGCGCGGCAGGCCGATGGCCGCCAGCATGGCGTTGAGCAACTGCCCGGCGCGGCCGACGAAGGGCTCGCCGCGGGCATCCTCGTCGGCCCCCGGGGCCTCGCCAATCAGCAGCAGCCGGGCCTGGCGGTCGCCTACGCCGAACACGGTCTGGGTCCGCGAGGCGGCCAGGTCCGGGCAGGCGCAACAGGCGGCGACTCGCGCCCGCAGCGCTTCCCAATCCAGCTCCGCGACCTCGCCGGCCTCCGCTTCCCCGACGGCCGGCACCGCTACCGGCGGCGGGGCCGCCTCGGCGCCGCGCTGGCGCCACACGGTGACGCCCATCGCCGCCAGATACTGTTCCCGCCGATCGCTCACCGCGCCATCCCTTGACTGCCCGCCCCGAGGCCATTGCAGCCGCGGCGCGCGCCGGCGTCCGTGTACCGGGTCACACGTCGCCCGCCTGGGGATGGGCCCGTTCGCCCTGCACCAGGATCTTGTTCAGGGCATTGATGTAGGCCTTGGCCGAGGCGGTCACGATGTCGGTGTCGGCGCCCTGGCCGTTGACCACCCGGCCGGCCTTCTCCAGGCGCACGGTCACCTCGCCCTGGGAGTCGGTGCCGGTGGTGATGTTGTTGACCGAGTAGAGCAGCAGTTCGGTGCCGCTCTTGACGATGCTGTCGATGGCCTTGAGCGCCGCGTCCACCGGTCCGCCGCCCTCCGCCGCACCGTGCTGCTCCTCGCCGTCGACCCACAGGGTGATGCGGGCCATCGGCGTCTCGCCGGTCTCGGAGCAGACGTTGAGGTAGACCAACTTGATCCGCTCGTTGATCGAGCTGTCGCTGCTGGTTTCGGTAACCAGGGCCTGCAGGTCCTCGTCGAAGATCTCGTGCTTCTTGTCCGCCAACTCCTTGAAGCGGGCGAAGGCGGCGTTGAGCGCCTCCTCCGACTCGAACTCGATGCCGAGTTCACTCAGCCGGGTCTTGAAGGCGTTGCGCCCGGAATGCTTGCCCAGCACCATGCGGTTGGCGCTCCAACCCACGTCCTCGGCGCGCATGATCTCGTAGGTCTCGCGGTGCTTGAGCACCCCGTCCTGGTGGATGCCGGACTCGTGGGCGAAGGCGTTGGCGCCGACGATGGCCTTGTTGGGCTGCACCGGAAAGCCGATGGTGGACGAGAGCAGCCGGCTCGAGGGATAGATCTCCGTCGTGACGATGTTCGTGTCGAGGCC
>CAZMMH010000555.1:0-1658 GCA_964567315.1 uncultured Gammaproteobacteria bacterium | reverse complement strand
GATGGGCATTTCCTTTACTGCTAAATCGTTTTCTTTTTCGTATCACCGGTTTCCGGCCTTCGAAGGCAGTTCAGGATCGACTCGACACTCTCGAGGTCCGGCAGCCTCTCGACGGTTGCCAGCAGACGGTCCTGGTCCTCCGGGGCCATTACCCCTGCGGCTAGCCGGTGGAACTTGGTCGTCAGTCGCATCCGGTCCATGGGGTTGGCCGGATCCCCCAGGGGATGCCGGACGGACTTCTCTACTCGTCCGGCGGCTGTTTCCACGCAGACCCTGGCGCCGGCTTCGGCCGGAAAGCGGGCGTCCAGAGTCGGGTCGATGTGCAGGTGCACCCGTGCGGCCAGCGCCGTGATCTCAGGCCGGTGGAGCCATTCGGGGGATAGCGGCAGCAGGGCTCCCTCACCCTCGCAAGCGGCCAGCGCCAGACAGAAAGGCAGGCTGTACTGGGCGCCTTCGAGCGTGTCGGGATCGGCGGAGTTGTTGAGCCGCAGTGCCCGCTCGAAGGTGTACACGTCCATGGTTCGGATGCCGCCCGGATCGAGAGCGCCGCCGCCGACCAGTTCGACGATGGCATCGATGGCCGCGTGGATCCAGCGGCAGCAGGCATAGGGCTTGAAGTAGACCGCGGTCAGTGCGCTGTCGGTGCCGAGCCCGGCGGTGATGGCGGCCGCATTAAAGTAGTCTGGGTGGTCCAGGATGTCCAGGGGCCCGGTGAGTCCCTGTCGCGCCAGTTCCAGGGCCGTCAGGCCGGTCATCACCGCCCAGGGGATGCCCTCCTTGACCTGGTTGCCCATCAGCGTGCTGTAGCCCGCGGCCGACAGACCCGGGGAGAGGACGCCGGCGATGGCAAAGGCCGTCGTTAGGACTTGCGGGGTGTCCCGGACCAGCAGGCCGGCGGCGGCCGCCGCGCCGTAGGCGCACCAGCGGCCGGTGGACAGGGTGTCCAGTCGACTGAAATCCCGGGCCCCTGCCACGCGCACGGCCACCTCGTATCCAACGCGCAAGGCCGCAATCACGTCCCGGCCATTGGCACCCTCAGCGGCGGCTACCGCCAGCACCGCCGGAACGATGGCGGCACCGGGGTGGCCGCCGGCCTGCCGGTGTCCGTCGTCCAGGTCAAGGGCGCTGGCGGCGGTGCTATTGGCCATGGCGGCCCCCTCGGGGCGGCGTTTGTCGCCGGTGAACCACAGGGCTGTTGGTCCCGCGGCGTAGAGGCGCCGCACGGTATTGCGGGAGGCCCGGGCGGCGGGAGAGGGGTATCCGGCCGCGGCGCAGCCGATCAGGTCGATCAGGACATTTGCGGCGGCCCGGGCAACGGCGGCATCCGGCGTGCCGGCGGCCGTGTCGCGGACGTATTCGGCCAGTATTTGGGTGGTCCACTGGGTCATGGCACCGGTTTGCCTTCCATGGGAGGTTCGGTGGCGGCCATCACCGCGGCGGTTTCCGAATCGAGCAGCCCTTCGGCCAGCAGGTCGGCGCGGGTACGCGCAACGGCCGCGCGCCAGGGATATAGAGCCACCTTGAGGTAGGCCGTTTTGAACCGTGCGATGTTCAGCGCTTCGTTTTCGGCCTCGGCCTGCCGGACGTACGCGCTGAAAAAATCGCCGGCCCGGTCGCAGGCATCCAGCAGGGCGTTCTGGATGTCGGGTCGCAGAATC
>CAZMMH010000554.1:0-1658 GCA_964567315.1 uncultured Gammaproteobacteria bacterium | reverse complement strand
CACAAGGCCGACCTGTTCATCTCCATTCACGCCGACGCCAACCCGAACCGCCGCGCCCGCGGCGCCTCGGTCTATGCCCTGTCCCAGCGCGGCGCCTCCAGCGAGGCCGCGCGCTGGCTGGCCAACAACGAAAACGCCGCCGACCTGGTGGGCGGGGTGAGTCTGGACGACAAGAGCGACACCCTCGCCTCGGTGCTGCTCGACCTTTCCCAGTCCGCCACCATCGACTCCAGCCTGGAGATGGGCCGGGACGTGCTGGGTCGGCTCGGCGCGGTCGGGCGGCTGCACCGGCGGCGGGTGGAGCAGGCCGGCTTCGTGGTGCTCAAGTCCCCTGACATCCCCTCGATCCTGGTGGAGACCGCCTTCATCTCCAATCCGCGGGAGGAGCGGGAACTGGGCAGCGCGGCCTATCAGCAGAAGATCGCCGAGTCGATCTTCCGGGGCATTCGCGCCTACCTCAAACACCGCGCACCGCCGGGGACGCGGCTGGCCGAGGCCGGTACCCGTCCGTCCGCCGAGCAGCATGTGATCCGGCGCGGCGAGACCCTCGGCTACATCGCCGCACGCTACAACGTCAGCGTAGGCTCCCTGCGTGCGGCCAACGACATCAACGGCGACGCCATCCGGGCCGGCCAGACCCTGACGATTCCCCATGCCGGCGGAACCTGACGCGCCGCAGCGCCGCTGCGGCGCGAGTGTTGAATTTTGAATGCTGAATGTTGAATTGAGGAGCGGCGTGCCGCCGCGGCTTTTCGATTTGTAAGGCAACGGCCTTCAATTCCATTCGCCACAGAGGGCACAGCGATCACAGCGGGCTTGCGGGTATCCGCTTACCCCCGACAATCCTTCATCCTTCCGCCGTTCGGTCCGTGCGCCGCCCCTGTGGCACAATGCAGCTTTACGGATTTACCCCGCGCACCGATGCCCATCCACCGTCTTCCCCCGCAACTGGTCAACCAGATCGCCGCCGGCGAGGTGGTTGAGCGCCCGGCCTCGGTGGTCAAGGAACTGGTGGAGAACAGCCTCGACGCCGGTGCCCACCGGATCGAACTGGAGGTGGAGCAGGGCGGTGTGCGCCTGCTTCGCCTGCGCGACGACGGCCGTGGCATCCCCCGCGAGGAACTGACCCTGGCCCTGTCGCGCCACGCCACCAGCAAGATCGCCAGCCTCGACGATCTGGAGGCGGTGGCCAGCTTCGGCTTCCGCGGCGAGGCCCTGCCGGCGATCGCCTCGGTCTCCCGTTTTCGCCTCACCTCCCGCGCCGCTGGCAGTGAGCAGGCCTGGAGCATCGTCAGCGCCGGCCACGACGGCGACGCCGAGCTGCGCCCCGCGGCGCACCCGGCGGGCACCTCGGTGGAGGTGCGCGATCTCTTCTACAACACCCCTGCGCGGCGCAAGTTCCTGCGCGCCGAACGCACCGAATTCGCCCACCTCGAGGAGGCGCTCAAGCGCATCGCCCTGGCCCGCCCCGACGTCGCCTTCCGTCTGCAGCACAACGGCCGTCTCACCTGGCAGGTGCAGGCGGCGGCCCTGCGGGAGGAGCACGAGCGGCGCCTGGCCGAACTGCTCGGCGCCGATTTTCTCCAGGCCGCGGTGCATCTGGAGCACGCCGCCGCCGGCCTGCGCCTGTGGGGCTGGGTCGGCCTGCCCACCTATTC
>CAZMMH010000553.1:0-1658 GCA_964567315.1 uncultured Gammaproteobacteria bacterium | reverse complement strand
TGGCCGACGGCATCAACCGCAGCATGGAGTGGGCCCTGAAGCAGGCGCGGGCAGCCAAGGGCGTTACCTTCCAGACCGGCGGCTACCGTACCTACCCGGTCTATGACAAAGGCTCGCTGCAGCGCTGGCGTGCCAGCCAGGCCCTGAACCTGGAGGGGGAGGAGAGCCAGGCGGTCACGGCCCTGACCGGGCGGCTGCAGCAGCGGCTGCAGGTGAGCGGCATGAGCTTCAGCGTTTCGGCCCCGGCACGGCGGGCGGTGCGGGAGCGGCTGATCGGCGAGGTGCTGGCGGCCTTTCAGGCGCGGGCCAAGGCCATCAGCGCTGGGCTCGGCGGCAGCGGTTACCGCCTGGTCAGCCTCAATCTGGGCGGCAGCGGCGGCGGGCCACGGCCGGTGGCGATGCTGGATTCGGTGCGGATGGCGTCCGCGGCGCCGGCGGTGGAGGTCGGCACCAGCGAGGTGACGGTGACCGCGACGGCGACGATCGAGCTGCTGCAGAAGTAGTAGCGGCCGCCCCGGGGGCGGCCGCCTGTGGCATTCGAGGCCATCCATGGCCGCGTGGGCGTCCGATGCCGGGATCCATCCTGACCCGGCGGCCGGCTGACAAGCTATCAGCATCGGCTTACATCGCTGTCAGCCGGAAGCGGCGCTGGCTGCCGGTTGGCCCCGGGCCGGGGTCTGGTCTGACCGGCGGGGCCCGGGAATCTCAGTAGGAGCCGCCCTCTCCGGCGAGGACCAGCAGGCGCAGCATCCTTTCGTCCTTGACGGCCATCCAGTCGGGCAGGTTCTCCGCCTGCCGGCGCATACGGTCCAAAGACTCTTCGTCGATCCGGTTACGGATCTCCACGCTGATGGTGCTCTCTTCCAAGGTCATGGCTGTAGCCCTCCCCAACCTCGCTCGCTGCCATAGGCCTTATATCGGCCGGTGCGGCGGAAGTCTGAACTTGGTTGTGCTTTTCCCTGCAAAAGATATCAAGCATCAAGCATGCCAGGACGGGCGTCGGGGAATTGGCGCCGGCCCGGGCGGGCCTACGGCGCGGGTCTTGCCCGGACCTTGCCGCCCACTGTCGGAAACTGCCGCTTCCTGCCGCCTCAGCCGGCGGCCTTTTGCCCCGTCACCAGTTCGACGGTGAAGCGCACGCCAAAGCCGGTGACGTCGCCGGCCACGTGACCCAGGCCGCCCTTGTGCTCGGCCGCGGCCAGATCCAGGTGCAGCCAGGGGGTGTCGGCCTCGACGAAGCGGGAGAGGAAACGGGCGGCCAGGATGTGGTCGGCCTCGCCGTCCAGGGTGCACTGCTTGACGTCGGCGATGGTGCTCTCCAGTTCGGCGTCGTAGTCGGCGTCCATGGGGAAGGGCCAGACCCGCTCGCCGCTGGCGCGGCCGGCGGCCAGGGCCTTCTCGGCCAGTCCGTCACGGTTGGCAAAGGCGCCGGAGTAGCGGCTGCCGAGGGCGTAGATGCAGGCGCCGGTGAGGGTGGCGTAGTCCACCAGCAGGGCCGGTTTGGTCCGGCTGGCCAGGGTCAGGGCGTCGGCCAGCACCATGCGCCCCTCGGCGTCCGTGTGCACCACCTCGATGGTGGTGCCGTTGGCGGCGGTGACCACGTCGCCCTGGCGGTAGGCCTCGGGGCCGATGTGGTTCTCGGCCAGGGCCAGCCAGCA
>CAZMMH010000552.1:0-1662 GCA_964567315.1 uncultured Gammaproteobacteria bacterium | reverse complement strand
GCGCGGCTTGTAGGCGCCCATGCGGGTGCAGACCTGGCCGTGTTCCTGCAGCGCCCGCATCATCTCCTCGACGTGCTCGGGGGTGTCCACCGCGCAGAGGCCGGCGAAGACGTTGAGGGTGTCCTGGCCGAAGCGCACGCCGTTGTAGTCGAACCAGGTGGGGCGGCTTTCGTCCTTGTGCCGGCCGAGCACCCGGTACTCCTCGGAGACCCGCACCACCCGCTCCACGCAGGGCAGGGTCCGCATCTCCTCGATGGCCAGCGCCGCGGTGTTGCCGATCAGATAGATCTCGGTGAGCGTCTGCTCCACGCCGAGCTCTTCGTGGACGCGGGCCTGGATGTTGGGCAGGTGGCCGAGGTGTTCCATCAGCCGCTGGTATTCAGGGCTGTCGGCGGGGGTGTTGGGGGCGAGGATCAGGATCATGGTTGGCTCGTTGATTTGTTAATCGGTTAATCGGCTAATCGGAGGGTGGGGACGGGGCGGCCAAGGTGTCAAACGGGGCGCTCTGCCGAATTAACGAATCAACCCGTCAACGAATCAACCGATCAATCCCGGTACCTTAGCAGCAGCCCCGCGTACTCGTCGATGCGCCGGTCGCGCAGGAAGGGCCAGATGCGCCGCACCTGCTCGCTGCGGGCCAGGTCCAGCTCCACCACCAATACCTCGGCGGCCTCACTGTCGGCCTGGGCCAGGAATTCGCCCTGGGGCCCGGCGACGAAGCTGGTGCCCCAGAAACGGATACCGTCGCTTTGGCCCGACGGGTCGGGCTCAACGCCGCAGCGGTTGCAGGCCAGCAGGTGCAGGCCGTTGGCGACCGCGTGTCCGCGCTGCACGGTGACCCAGGCCTCGCGCTGGCGCTCCCGTTCGGCCTCGTCGTCGCGCATGTCCCAGCCGATGGCGGTGGGGTAGAGCAGCAGTTCGGCGCCGGCCAGGGCCATCAGCCGGGCCGCCTCCGGGTACCACTGGTCCCAGCAGACGAGCACGCCGAGACTCCCGACGCTGGTGTCGATCGGCTCGAAGCCGAGGTCGCCCGGGGTGAAGTAGAACTTTTCGTAGAAGCCCGGATCGTCGGGGATGTGCATCTTGCGGTAGGTGCCGGCGATGCTGCCGTCGCTTTCGAGCACGGCCACGGTGTTGTGGTAGAGGCCGGGGGCGCGGCGCTCGAACAGGGAGCTGACGATGACCACCCCAAGCTCCCTGGCCAGGGCGCCGAGGATTTCGGTGGTGGGGCCGGGTATGGTCTCCGCCTGGTCGAAGCGCGCGGTCTCCTCGGTCTGGCAGAAATAGACCCCGGTATGCAGCTCCTGCAGCAGCACCAGGCGGGCACCGCGGCCGGCGGCATCGCGGATACCCTCGATGCTGGCGGCGAGATTGGCCTCGCGGTCCTCGCTGCAGGGCTGCTGGACCAGGCCGACGGTGAGGCGCTTGTGGCTCATGCGCGGTCTTCTCCGGTTGGGTCGCGGGCGTTCAGGCGGCCTCGGGCAGGACGCCGGCCGGCAGCTGCATGGTGACGCAGTGCAGGCTGCCGAACTGGTGGATCAGCGGCAGGCAGTCGATGGGGACGATCTCGCGGCCGGGGAAGCAGTCGGCCAGCAGTTGCAGGGCCGCGGCGTCGGCCGGGTCGTCGTAGGTGGGGACCAATACCGCGCCGTTGATGATGAG
>CAZMMH010000551.1:0-1670 GCA_964567315.1 uncultured Gammaproteobacteria bacterium | reverse complement strand
CACCATGTAGAAACTGGTGGTCTTGCCGGCGCCGTTGGGGCCGAGCAGGCCCACCACCTCGCCGCTGTCGACGGTGAAGGAGACCCCGTCGACCACCTTGCGCCCCTTGTACTCCTTGCCCAGGGCCTCGACGCGCAGGCTGCTCATGGCACGGGCTTGGTCGGAGCCGCTTCGGGGGTGGCGGTGGGGGGCGGCGCGGCCGGGCGCCGTGGCTGCAGGGTGATGCGCACCCGGCCGCCCTCGCCGGCACCCTGTACGGGCTGGACGGTGCTGCTGCCGGCGCTGCCGGCGGTGGCGATGTCGCGCACGGCGTCGTAGACGATACGCTTGCTTTTCAAGGTGTTGCCACCCTGTTGCAGCTCCGCCTGGTTGAGCAGGATCACCTGCTGCCGATCCGCGTAGTACTCCATGCGCAGGGCGTGCCCGCGCACGTCCCGATCCTTGCCGTCGGGGCGCTGGCGATAGGTGACCGGCCGGCCGTTGGCGACGATCTTGGTCAGGGCGCCGTTGTCGGTGTAGACCGTGGCCTTTTCTGCGCTGGCGTGCATGCTGCCCTGGGTCATCTCGACGTGGCCGGTGTAGACCATGATGCCGGTCTTCTGGTCGTAGTCGACCCGGTCGGCCTCGATGTGGGCCGGCTGATCGCGGTCGCTGGAGAGGGCCAGTGCCTGGCCCCAGGCGAGCAGGCCGAGCAGGCCGACGGTTAAGAGCCTAATGCGGTTCATAGATGCCCCGTACATGGGAGAGCAGGGTGTACTTGCCGCTGGCCCAGTCGCCGCGCATGCCGACGGCGTTGAAGCGGGTGGTGCCGCTGATCAGGGTCACCGGCACGCTGCTGGCGAAGCGGTCCTGGTCGGGCCAGACGGTCAGGCTCTCGGTGTCGACCACCAGCGGCTGCGGCGCCGGCGGCGCCAGGCGTTCCACATGCACCTTGTGCTCCAGGGTCAGTACCTTGCCGTCGCCGGAGAGGCGGGCGTTGTCGGCGCTGGCGGTGACCGTGGTGACCTTGCCCCCGCGCAGGACGGTCAGCCGTGGCTGGTCCATCTCCGAGTGGTTGTCGCCCGGGTAGTGGCGCAGTGCCTTGCCGCTGAGGCGGTGGTGGGGCAGGCCGTCGGAACCCATGGCCACCAGTTCGACCTGTTTTGCGTAGCCGTCCGGGCTGTTGCGGCTGATGGCGCCCTCATCGATGGGGCCGCCGAGGCGATAGAGCAGCCAGCCGGTCAGGGCCGCCAGCAGGGCCACGAGCAGGGTCGGCAGCAGCACGCGCGCGTCCATCAGGCCAGGTAGCGTTCCAGTTGGGCGTCGAGGGTCCCCTGCGCCTCCATGATCAGCTCGCACAGCTCACGGGCGGCGCCGCGGCCGCCGCCGCTGGGGGTCTGCCAGTGGGCGTGCTGGCGCACCAGGGGGTGGGCATCCCGGACCGCGACGGCCAGGCCCGCACGGCGCATGATCGGCAGGTCGACCACATCGTCGCCGGCATAGGCACACTCCTCGGCGGCGACGCCGAGTTCGGCGCAGAGCCGCTCGAACGCGGGCAGTTTGTCGAGTTGGCCCTGGTAGACGTGCTCGATGCCGAGGTCACGCATGCGGTGCCTGACCACCTCGGAACTGCGGCCGGTGATGATGGCGATCCTTACCCCGCTGCGCTGGAGCATCTTCATGCCGTGGCC
>CAZMMH010000550.1:1360-1673 GCA_964567315.1 uncultured Gammaproteobacteria bacterium | reverse complement strand
AGCTGCTCACGGTGCTGGGCAAGCAGACCTCGCTGCTGGATGCCTTCAAGGCCGCCAACAACGTGCTGCAGAGCGCGGTCCAGGGTATCGCCGAACTGATCACCCGCCCGGGGCTGATCAACGTCGACTTCGCCGACGTGCGCACGGTGATGTCGGAGCAGGGCATGGCCATGATGGGCTCCGGTACCGCCAGCGGCGAGACCCGCGCCCGTGACGCCGCCACCGCGGCGGTCTCCAGCCCGCTGCTGGAGGACATCAACCTGATGGGGGCCCACGGCATCCTGGTCAACGTCACCGCCGGCATGGACCTCTC
>CAZMMH010000550.1:0-1350 GCA_964567315.1 uncultured Gammaproteobacteria bacterium | reverse complement strand
CGCCACCGTGCGCGAATACGCTTCGGACGACGCCACCATCGTCATCGGCACGGTGATCGATCCGGAGATGACCGGCGAGCTGCGGGTCACGGTGGTTGCCACCGGTATCGGCAATCAGGGTCTGCAGGGCGACCTGGCCCCGAAGGAGCCAAAGGTCCGGCTGGTGGAACGGACGGCGGCCAGCGATGTCGATTATCGTGACTACGACCGGCCGACGGTGCAGCGCAAGAAGGTGGTGGGGGAGGGATTTGTCCCCAGCCCCGAGGATGACCTGGAGTACCTGGACATTCCGGCCTTTCTGCGCCGGCAGGCGGACTGAGTCCGTCCGCCGGCCGGCGGCGATTTTCAGGGAGATCAGTCACTTGGCGCGGAAACGTGTGAAGTGGTTCTCTTTGCACCCCAATTTCCGTGTGTTAGGATGGCGCCAACCTGTCGAATACCGACCTACCGGACTCGGAGCATAATGATAAGGCAGCGCACCCTGAAGAATGTCATCCACGCGACCGGCGTGGGCCTGCACACGGGCGAAAAGGTCTACCTGACCCTGCGCCCGGCGGCGCCGGACAGCGGCATCGTGTTCCGTCGGGTCGACCTGCCGGAGCCCGTGGAGATCAAGGCGTGTCCGGAAAACGTGGGCGATACGCAGCTCTCCACCACCCTGAGCAGTGGTGATGTGCGTATTTCCACGGTGGAGCATCTGCTCTCGGCGATGGCGGGTCTCGGCATCGACAACGCCTACGTGGATCTGAGCGCCCCCGAGGTGCCGATCATGGACGGCAGTGCCGGGCCGTTCGTGTTCCTGATCCAGTCGGCCGGCATCGAGGAGCAGGCGGCACCCAAGCGCTTCATCCGCATCAAACAGCCGGTGCGGGTCGAACAGGGCGACAAATGGGCCTGCTTCGAGCCGTTCGAGGGCTTCAAGGTCTCCTTCAGTATCGATTTCGACCACCCTCTGTTCAACGAAGACAATCAGCGCGCGGAGATCGACTTCTCCACCACCTCGTTCGTCAAGGAGGTGAGCCGGGCGCGGACCTTCGGCTTCATGCGTGACATCGAATGGCTGCGCGAGCGCCGGCTGGCGTTGGGCGGCAGCCAGGACAACGCCATCGTCGTCGACGATTTCCGCGTGCTCAACGAGGACGGCCTGCGCTACGAGGACGAGTTCGTCAAGCACAAGATCCTCGACGCGATCGGCGATCTCTACCTGCTCGGCCGCAGCCTGATCGGCGCCTTCAGCGGCCACAAGTCCGGGCACGAACTGAACAATTTCCTGTTGCGCGCACTGCTGGCCGACAAGGAGGCCTGGGAAGAGGTCACCTTCGAGGAAGTGGAGCGCGCGCCGATTTCGTT
>CAZMMH010000549.1:0-1673 GCA_964567315.1 uncultured Gammaproteobacteria bacterium | reverse complement strand
CGGCAAGCCGGGCCGGGAGGGCGGCGCCGCCCTGGCCGAATACGCGGCCCGGCCGCCGGAGGACACCCTGCTGCTGGTGACCCTGCCCAAGCTCGACCGTTCCCAGCAGAACAGCAACTGGTTCAAGGCCCTGGAGAAGGCCGGGGCCTGGCTGCCGCTGTGGCCGGTGGAACTGCGCCAGCTGCCGGGTTGGATCGAACGGCGCATGCGGGCCCGCGGGCTGCAGCCGGAACGGGAGGCCTGCGCCCTGCTGGCGGAGCGGGTAGAGGGCAATCTGTTGGCGGCCGATCAGGAGATCGAAAAGCTGTTCCTGCTCCTGGGGGCCGGTCCGGTGAGCGCGGCCGACGTCGCCACCGCGGTGGCCGACAGCGCCCGCTTCGACGTCTACACCCTGGTGGACTCGGCGCTTCAGGGCAGTACCGCCCGCGCCGTGCGGATCCTCGACGGCCTGCGTGCCGAGGGGGTCGACCCGGTGCTGATCCTCTGGGCCCTGGCCCGCGAGGTGCGCGAGCTGGCCGGCATGGCCCGGGAACTGGGCGGCGGCGGGCGGATCGATGCGGTGCTGGCGGCCCACCGCGTCTGGCAGGCGCGCAAGGTACCGGTGAGTCAGGCGCTCAAGCGCCACGGCGTGGCCACCTGGTACGCCCTGGTACGCCGCTGCGCCCACCTCGACCGGGTGGTGAAGGGGGCGGCGGCGGGCAGTGCGTGGGACGAACTGTTAAACTTGGTGACTTCCATTAGTGGCCGACCGGCTTCTTGAATAATGCTGAATGTTGAATGGTGAATTCCGGTGCGATGCCGCGCATCGCGGCCTGCGGATGTTGAAGATCCCTCCCGCATCCCCTCGCCCTCAGGGAGAGGGCCAGGGTGAGGGGATCCCAATACCGCGTGCGCCCCGCGCACGGCGAAATTCACCATGCATCATTCCCAATTCGCCATTACGCATTACCACGGAATAAGCATGGACATTGCCCAGTACATGAACGAAGTCGGGGTGCGAGCGCGCAGCGCCTCGCGCGCCATGGCCCGTGCCGCCACCAGAGCCAAGAACGCCGCCCTGCTGGCCATGGCCGAGGCCATCGAGCGCGATCAGGCGCGGCTGATCGCCGAAAATGCCAAGGACCTGGAGGCGGGCCGTGCCGCCGGTCTCGACGCCGCCCTGCTCGACCGCCTCGAGCTCAACCCCGCGCGGGTCAGAGGGATGGCCGAGGGGCTGCGCCAGGTCGCCGCCCTGGCCGATCCGGTGGGCGAGATCAGCGAGCTCAATTACCGTCCCTCGGGCATCCAGGTGGGCAAGATGCGGGTGCCCCTGGGGGTCATCGGCATCATCTACGAGTCGCGGCCCAACGTCACCGCCGACGCCGCCGCCCTGTGCCTGAAGTCGGGCAACGCGGCGATTCTGCGCGGCGGTTCCGAGGCCCTGCACTCCAACCAGGCCATCGCCACCTGTATCCGCGAGGGGCTGGAGCGGGCCGGCCTGCCCGCAGACGCGGTACAGGTGATCGAGACCACCGACCGCGCCGCGGTCGGGGCCCTCATCACCATGCCCGAATACGTCGACGTGATCGTGCCCCGCGGCGGCAAGGGGCTGATCGAGCGCATCGCCCGCGAGGCGCGGGTGCCGGTGATCAAGCATCTGGACGGCATCTGTCACGTCTACATCGACGACCGCG
>CAZMMH010000548.1:0-1682 GCA_964567315.1 uncultured Gammaproteobacteria bacterium | reverse complement strand
TACGAGGCGGGCGATTTCCGCTTCATCTTCCTCAACCCCAACGATCCCCACTTCGTGCCGCCGGAGGAGAGCCAGGGCCATTGAGCCCGGTCCGCCCGCGACAGAGCGCCGGCGCCGCTTCTGGTATGATGATTCGGATCGATCGATGACGGAGACCGCCCCACGGTGTTCACTCCAAACCCCCTCGAGACGGACCTCGACCAGCGCCACCCCTCTGCCTGGCACGCCCTGGCCGGCGCCCGCTGGGCCCAGGTGCTCGGCGGCCTGCAGCGCTACGACCTCGACCGGCCGATGCTGGCCCTGTTGGTGCTGCTTGCGGGGCTGCTGACCAGCGCGGTCCTGTTCGCCGCCCTGCCCACACGGCTGCACCACCTGATCGTGGCCAGCCAGATCCTGATGCTGACCCTGGCCCTGGTGGTCTGCACCCGCCTGGCGGTGGGTATCTCGCGCACCCTGGTCGACCCGCTCAGCAAGCTGCGCCGCTGGGCCAAGGACGTGCGCAGCGGCGACTTCGCCGCGCGCCTACCCAACTTCGGCTGCGACGGCTGCGGGGAGCTGGCCGACAACATCAACGAAGTGGCGACCAGCCTGCAGCGGCTGAGCCAGGAGATGGAGACCGAGGTCCGCCGGCACACCGAGCATATCGAGCAGAAGACCCGTTCCCTCGAGATCCTTTACGACGTCGCCGCCAGCATCAACATCTCGCGCGACCTGAAGGACCTGCTGATCCGCTTCCTGCACACCCTCAAGGATCTCACCCACGCCCGCGCCGCCGCGGTGCGCCTGATCACGGCCGACGAGCAGATGCGCCTGATCTACAGCATCGGCCTCGACGAGGCCATCGTGGCCAAGGAGCAGCTGATCCCGATTCAGCGCTGCATGTGCGGCAAGGTGGCCACCGACGGCGAGATCCGCTGTCAGAACGACATCAGTAGCTGCGGCAACTACGCCGGGCGCGACTTCTTCGCCGCGGGCAACGTGGAGATGATCGCGGTGCCGCTGCAGTACCGCGGCCGCACCCTCGGCGTCTACAACCTGTTCATCGACGGACCGGGCCTGGGTACCCAGGACGACACCATGGCCCTGCTCACCTCGATCGGCCGCCACCTGGGCATGGCGATCGAAAAGGCCCAGCTGGACGACGAGGCCAAGCAGCTGTCGATCATCCAGGAACGCAATATGCTGGCCCACGAGCTGCACGACTCCCTGGCCCAGACCCTGGCCTCGCTGCGCTTCCAGGTACGCGTGCTCGACGAGACCCTGCAGCAGAGCGGCGGCTTCGAGGCGATCCAGGAGATCGAGCAGATCGAAAACTCCCTCGACGAGGCCTACATGGAACTGCGCGAGCTGATCGCCCACTTCCGCGCCCCGGTGGACCAGCGCGGCCTGGTGCCGTCGCTCGAGAAGATCATCCAGCGTTTCCGCGAGGAGACCGGCATGGTCATCTTCCTGCAGAAGGAGTGGGACCGTGCGCGGCTGCCGGCCAACCTGGAGATGCAGGTGCTGCGCATCGTCCAGGAGTCCCTGGCCAACATCCGCAAGCACAGTCAGGCCCACACGGTGCGGGTGATCCTGCGCTGCGACCGCCACGGCAACTACATGGTGCTGATCGAGGACGACGGCGTCGGCTTCGACAAGCCCGAACTGGAGGGGCATCCCGGCGAGCACGTCGGCCTGTCCAT
>CAZMMH010000547.1:0-1684 GCA_964567315.1 uncultured Gammaproteobacteria bacterium | reverse complement strand
CGCGGAACATCTGCAGCCCCTCGACCCCCTGGCCCTGGAAGGTATAGGGACTGGTGCGCGGCTTGAACGCGCCGCCGCGCATCAGCCGGCAGCCGGCGTCGACCACGCCCTGGGCCGCCGCCGCCATCTGCTCCGGGGTCTCCACCGAGCAGGGCCCGCCGATCACCTGAACCTGTTTGCCGCCCAACTTGACGCCCTTGATGTCGATCACGGTGTCTTCCTTGTGATACGAGCGGGCGACGATCTTGTAGGGCTTCATGACGCGAATCACGTCCTCCACCCCGGGCAGGGCCTGCAACAGTTCCTTGTCGATCCTGCTTTCGTCGCCGATGGCGCCGATCACGGTGCGCTCCACGCCCCTGGAGACGTTGCTGTCCGCGCCGAAATCGGCCAGGCGCTTGACCACCGCGTTGATCTGCTCGTCGGTGGTGTCGGAGTTCATGATGATGATCATGGGTAGTGGCTCTCTGATTTGCGTTTCTCGATCGATTCAGTCGCGCAGCGCCTGCTCGAGGGCAGCGATGCAGCGGGCGTTTTCCTCGGCCGTGCCGATGGTGATGCGCAGGTGGTTGGGCATACCGTAGTTGGCCACCGGGCGCACGATCACCCCGGCGCGCAGCAGCGCATCGAAGACCGGCGCCGCCGGTCGGCCGACATCGACGCTGACGAAGTTGCCGACGGAGCGGATGTACTCCAGCCCCAGCGCTTCGAAGGCGGCATAGTACTGGAGCAGGCCGGCCGCGTTCATCTCCTGGCTGCGGCGCAGATGCTCCACGTCACCCAGGGCCGCCTCGGCCGCGGCCAGGGCCAGGCTGTTGACGTTGAACGGCGGGCGCACGCGATTCATCAGGTCGGCCACCTGGGGATGGGAGATACCGTAGCCCACGCGCAGCCCCGCCAGGCCGTAGGACTTGGAAAAGGTCCGCGCCACCACCAGATTGGGGTAGCGCCCGACCCAGGCGCTGGTGTCCGGATAAGCCGTGGCACCGGTCGCCGGGAAGGCCGCGTAGTCGAAGTAGGCCTCGTCCAGCACCACCAGCACCTCCGCCGGCACCGCGCGCAGGAAGCCCTCCAGGGCCGCGGCCTCGAGCCAGGTCCCGGTGGGATTATTGGGATTGGCGATGAAGATCACCCGGGTCCGCGGCGTGATGCGCGCCTGCATCGCTTCCAGGTCGTGGCCCCAGTCCCTGGCCGGTGCCGCCACGCCGGTGGCGCCGAGGGCCTGGGTCAGCAGCGGATACAGAGCGAAGGAGTGCTCGGAAAAGAGCACCTCGTCCTCCGGGCTCACGAAGACCCGCAGGATGAAATCCAGAATGTCACTGGAGCCGTTGCCCAGGGTGAGCTGCTCCATGTCGACGCCATGCTTTTCCGCCAGCCGCTGTTTCAGGGCAAAGCCGGCACCATCCGGGTAGAGCCAAACCCCGGCGAGTTCGCCGCGCATCGCCTCCAGCGCCTTGGGGCTCGGACCGAGCGGGTTTTCGTTGGAGGCCAGCTTGATGATGCTGGAGATTCCGTACTCGCGTTCCAGCTCATCGATCGGCTTGCCCGGCTGATAGGGCCGCAACCGCTGCACGCCCGTGTTGGCCAGTTTGAGAAAGTCGCACATGGTGAATACTCGAATGGTCCAGCCCGCTCAGAGCACGGCCCGCGGATAGGCACCGAGAATCTTGAGCAGGGAGGCCTC
>CAZMMH010000546.1:0-1685 GCA_964567315.1 uncultured Gammaproteobacteria bacterium | reverse complement strand
GCGTGCAGGCGGTTCTCGGCCTCGTCCCACACCACCGACTGGGGACCGTCGATGACGGAGGCCGCGACCTCCTCGCCGCGATGTGCGGGCAGACAGTGCATGAAGAGGGCGTCCTTGGCGGCTCCCCCCATGACGGTATCGTTGATCTGGAATGGCGCGAACACCTCCTGGCGGTGTCGTTGCTCCTCTTCCTGCCCCATGCTGGCCCACACGTCGGTCACGACCAAGTCGGCCCCTTCGACGGCGGCCATGGGATCGCGCCCAAGAACACAGCGGTCGCCCGCGGCAGCAAGGACTGCTGCGTCCGGCTCGAAGCCCTCCGGGCAAGCTATCCGGAGTTTGAAGTCGAACGTGCGGGCGGCATTGATGTAGGAGTGGCACATGTTGTTGCCGTCGCCGATCCAGGCCACGGTGCGTCCGCGAATCGGGCCGCGGTGCTCGACGAAGGTCTGCACGTCGGCCAGCAGCTGGCAGGGGTGGTAGCGGTCGGTGAGGGCGTTGATCACCGGCACCAGGGATTCGGCGGCAAAGGCCTCGAGCTTTTCGTGCTCGTAGGTGCGGATCATGACCACATCGACCATCCGCGACAGCACCCGCGCGGTATCCTCCACCGGCTCTCCGCGGCCGAGTTGGGTATCGCGCGGCGAGAGGAAGATCGCGTGGCCGCCGAAGTGGGCCATGCCGGCCTCGAACGAGACCCGGGTACGGGTGGAGGACTTCTCGAACACCATGCCCAGGACCCGGTTCTTCAGCGGCTCGTAGATCTCGCGGCGGCGATGCATCGCCTTCAGCTCGATGGCGCGTGCCACCAGGCGGTCCAGCTCTTCGGGGCTCAGGTCGTGCAGGGTGAGGAAATGGCGGGGCTGCATGCTGCTTCTCCGTCGCGCGGCGCGTTCACGGCCGGCCGGCGAGGTATTCCACGATCAGGTCGGACACTTCGGCGACCAGGGTTTCGGCCTGGGCGTCGTCGAGAATCAGCGGCGGCAGCAGGCGCACGGTGCGCTCGCCGGCGACGTTGATCAGAAGGCCGCGGGCCAGGGCCCTGCTCACCAGTTCGCCGCAGGGGGCGTCCAGTTCGATGCCGATCATCAGGCCGAGGCCGCGTATCTGCTTGACCGCGGGCAGCTCGCCGAGGCGCTCGCGGAAACCGGCGAGCATGCGCGCGCCCAGTTCGCCCGCGCGGGCGGGCAGGCCGTCCCGCTCCAGCACATCGAGCACGGTCAGCGCGGCGCGGCAGGCCAGTGGGTTGCCGCCGAAGGTGGAGCCGTGGTTGCCCGGCCGGAACACCTCGGCGGCGGCGCCGCCGGCCAGGCAGGCGCCGATCGGCACGCCGTTGCCGAGGCCCTTGGCCAGGGTCATTACGTCGGGTTTGATGCCGGCGTGTTCGAAGGCGAACATCCGCCCGCTGCGGCCCGCGCCGGTCTGCACCTCGTCCAGCATCAACAGCCAGCCGCGTTCGTCGCACAGCGCACGCACGCCGGCCAGGTAGGCGGCGTCGGGGATGCGCACCCCCGATTCGCCCTGCACCGGCTCCAGCAGCACCGCGACCACGTTGGGATCATTCTTGGCCACCGCATGCAGCGCATCGAGGTCGTCGTAGGGGACGCGGCTGAAGCCCTGCACCAGCGGTTCGAAGCCGGCCTGGACCTTGCGGTTGCCGGTGGCGGTGAGGGTGGCCAGGGTGC
>CAZMMH010000545.1:0-1687 GCA_964567315.1 uncultured Gammaproteobacteria bacterium | reverse complement strand
TGGTGGACGAGTTCCAGGACACCAACACCATCCAGTACGCCTGGCTGCGGGTGCTGGCCGGCGAGCGCATCGTGCCCTTCGTGGTCGGTGACGACGACCAGTCGATCTACGGCTGGCGCGGCGCCCGAATCGAGAACATCGGCCGCTTCGGCGAGGATTTTCCCGGCGCGAGCACCGTGCGCCTCGAGCAGAACTATCGCTCCACCGCCAATATCCTTGCCGCCGCCAACGCCCTCATCGCGCGTAACCGCGGGCGCATGGGCAAGGAGCTGTGGACCGACGGCGAACCCGGTGAGCCGATCGACCTCTACGCCGCCTACAACGACCTGGACGAGGCCCGCTTCGTCGCCGAACGTATCCAGCGGTGGGTCGACGGCGGCCGCCGCCGCGACCAGGTGGCGGTGCTCTATCGCTCCAACGCCCAGTCGCGGGTGCTGGAAGAGGCGTTGATCCAGGCCGGCATTCCCTACCGCGTCTACGGTGGACTGCGCTTCTTCGAGCGGGCCGAGGTCAAGAATGCCCTCGCCTATCTGCGCCTGACCGCCAACCGCGACGACGACCCCTCCTTCGAGCGGGTCATCAACACCCCCACACGGGGCATCGGCGAGCGCACCGTGCAGGCGGTGCGTGACCTGGCCCGCGAGCGCGACTGCACCCTGTGGCAGGCCGCAGCGGCCATCGTCGCCGAGAAACGCTTGCCTGCCCGCGCGGCCAACGCCCTCGGCGCCTTCCTGGCGCTGATCGAGCGGCTCGACACCGAGACCACGGAGATGGCGCTCGAGCACCGGGTGGAGCACGTGGTCGAGCTTTCCGGCCTGCTGGCGATGTACCGTGACGACAAGAGCGAAAAGGAGCAGTCGCGGGTGGAGAACCTGGAGGAGCTGGTCAACGCCGCGCGCAGCTTCCGCCCGGACCCCGATGACGACATGGCGCCGCTGGACGCCTTTCTCGCCCACGCCGCGCTCGAGTCCGGCGAGGGCCAGGGTGAGAGCTGGGAGGAGTGCGTGCAGCTGATGACCCTGCACTCGGCCAAGGGGCTGGAGTTTCCGCTGGTCTTCATCAGTGGCATGGAGGAGGGGCTGTTTCCCCACTCCCGCTCCAGCGACAACCCGGACACCCTGGAAGAGGAGCGGCGCCTGGCCTATGTCGGCATCACCCGTGCCCGTGAGCTGCTCTGCCTGACCCACGCCGAGCGCCGCCGCATGCATGGTTCCGATAGCTATCCCCTGCCCTCGCGCTTCCTCGGCGAACTGCCTGGCGAGCTGCTGCGCGAGGTGCGGCCGAAGGCCCAGATCAGCCGCCCGGTCTACCAGCCGGCCCGGCCGCCGGTAGACGACATCGGGCTGCACGTGGGCCAGCGGGTGACCCACGCCAAGTTCGGCGAGGGGGTGGTGCTCGACTGCGAGGGCAGCGGCAACAGTGCCCGGGTTCAGGTCAACTTCACCGGCGCCGGCTCCAAGTGGCTGGTGCTCGCCTATGCCAATCTGCAGCCCGTGTAAGAGCGGCCTCACGCAGAGGCGCAAAGCCGCAGAGCAAAATCGTTTTCTTGCTTTCCGCGTGACTGGAAGCGTTGGTATCAATCGGTGACGGTGATAACTTCTAGCGGCACGGGGCAGGAACGATCCAATTATTTCGATCTCTGCGCCTCTGCGGCTCTGCGTGAGACAAGAATTCAAAACAGGGGAAC
>CAZMMH010000544.1:0-1689 GCA_964567315.1 uncultured Gammaproteobacteria bacterium | reverse complement strand
ATGCCAACAACTACGCCGAGACCGGCCACCTCTGCCTGTCCACGCTGCACGCCAACAATGCCAACCAGGCGCTGGACCGCATCATCAACTTCTTCCCGGAAAATGCCCGGCGCCAGATCCTGATGGACCTTTCCCTCAACATGCGCGCGATAATCTCCCAGCGCCTGGTGCCTTCGGTGGACGGCGGCCGGGTGCCCGCGGTGGAGGTGCTGATCAACACCGCCCACGTCGCCGAACTGATCCGCGCTGGGGAAATCAGCCAGCTCAAGGATGCAATGGAGAAGGGCAACACCCGCGGCATGCAGACCTTCGACGGCGCGCTGTACAACCTGGCCAAGATGGGCCGCATCACCCAGGAGGAGGCGCTCAACTACGCCGATTCGCGCAACAACCTATCGCTGCGCTTCAATCTCGGCGGATAGAAAAAGCAACTTTGAATTGTGAATTTTGAATACTCAATTCCGGCGCGCTGCGCGCGTGCCTTTTTCAAAAGGGCGCGTGCGCAAAGCGCACACCTCAATTCAAGATTCAAAATTCAAGTTTCAAAATTCGCTCTGCCGTTCGCCCTTCTGTTGTTGCTATTCACCCTGCCCACCGCCCCGGCGCAGGCCGAACAGGTCGTGCGCATCGGCGTGCTCAGCCACCGCGGGCCATCGGCCACCCTGCAGGCCTGGACCCAGACCGCCAATTACCTGGACGAGAAGCTACCCGGCTACCACTTCGACATCATTCCCCTCGACTTCGACCAGATCGAACCGTGGGTGGCGCAGGACAAGGTGGACTTCGTCCTGGCCAACCCGGGCATCTACGTCAACCTGGAGGTGCGCCACCGGGTATCGCGCATCGCCACCCTCAACAACCGTTTGGGCGGCACGCCGTACAACAAGTTCGGCGGGGTGATCTTCACCCGCGCCGACCGCAAGGACATCCGCACCCTGAAGGACCTGGTGGGCACCACCTTCGCCGCCGTGGACCGCACCTCGCTGGGCGGCTTCGAAATGGCCTGGCGCCAGCTGCACGAGCATCACATCGAGCCGGCCCGGGACTTCAAGCACCTTATCTTCGCCGGCACCCACGACGCCGTGGTCTTCGCCGTGCTGCGCGGTCAGGCCGACGCCGGCACCGTGCGTACCGACATCCTGGAACGGATGGCGGCTGCCGGGACGATCAAGCTGTCGCAGCTCCGTGTGCTGGGCCAGATCAGGGACAAGGAGTTCCCCTTCCTGCACAGCACCCGGCTCTACCCGGAATGGCCCTTCAGCAAGGTCCACCACACCTCCAACGAACTGGCGCAGAAGGTGGCGGTGGCCCTGCTCAGCATGTCGCCCCGCGACCCGGCGGCGGTGGCCGGCGATTACGCCGGCTGGACCATCCCGCTCGACTACCAGCCGGTGCACAAGCTGTTCCAGGAACTCAAGCTGCCGCCCTACGACTACAAGCCGAAGATCACCGCCATGGACGTGGTGCGGCAATACGGCTACTGGCTGCTCGGCGGCGCCATCACCCTGCTGCTGCTCGGCTTCCTCAGCGTCGCGGTGATCCGGCTCAATCGCGAGCTGGAGAAGGCGCAACGCTTCCTCGAGAGCAAACACGAGCTGATCCTCAACTCGGTCACCGACGGCATCTACGGCGTCGACCTGCAGGGCAATTCGACCTTCATCAACAAGGCGATGCAGGACATGACCGGCT
>CAZMMH010000543.1:0-1698 GCA_964567315.1 uncultured Gammaproteobacteria bacterium | reverse complement strand
CTGGTGCCGGGCTTCGAGGCGCCGGTCATGCTGGCCTACTCCGCCCGCAACCGCTCCGCCTCCATCCGTATCCCCTACGTGATGAACCCGAAGGCGCGCCGCATCGAGGTCCGTTTCCCCGATTCCACCGCCAACCCCTACCTGGCCTTCGCGGCCATGATGATGGCGGGCCTGGACGGCATCCAGAACAAGATCCATCCCGGCGATGCCATGGACAAGGACCTGTACGACCTGGAGCCGGAAGAGGCCGCGGACATCCCGACCGTCTGCCACTCCCTGGACCAGGCCATCGAGGCGCTGGACGCGGACCGCGAGTTCCTCACCCGTGGCGGCGTCTTCACCGACGACATGATCGATGGCTTCATCGGCCTGAAGATGGAAGAGATCACCCGCTTGCGGATGACCACCCATCCGGTCGAGTTCGACCTGTACTACAGCCTCTGATCTCTCTCCCCACGTCCGCGTGGGACTCTGGCGCCCCCTTCGGGGGGCGCCTTTTTTTTGTGATCCCGGTAATTGCGCGCCGCGCCGGCCTGGCCTATTGTTGCGCCATGCGTTGCCTTCTCCTGCCCGTCCTGCTCCTGCTCACCGGCGTTGTCCATGCGGAGGTCTATCGCTGGACCGACGACCAGGGAGTCACCCACTATTCGGACAAGCCCCACGGCGGCGCCAAGCCGGTGGAGCTGCCGCCGATCCAGGTGGTGCCGGCCTTCAAGCCGCCGCCGGGTGAGACGACCTCGGCGGCGCCGGCCAAGCCGTCCAGCGCCGAGCGCTACGCCACCGCCCATATTGCCTCCCCCGCCGATGGCGCCACCCTGCGCGACAACACCGGCACCATCAGCGTACAGCTCTCCGTCGCGCCCGACGCCAAGGCTGGCGACTATTTCCGCGTGGTGCTGGACGGCACCGAGTCCCCGGGCCGTCACGGCGGCGCCAGCGCCGTCCTGACCGAGGTTCCCCGCGGCACCCACACCATCGGCGCCAACATCTACGGCCCCAACGACAACCTGCTCAAGCAGGTGCCGAGCGTCACGGTCTACCTGCACGAGGCGTCGACGAACCCGAATCCGCTGCAGCCGGCGGACCCCAACAATCCCTACAAACCTAGCCAGCCCGCGGCGCCCTACAAGTCGAGTCCCTCCAATGGCACTTACACCCCGGGCAGCAACACCTACAAGCCGATACCGCAGGCCCCCTCCAACTGAGCCGGCCCTTTTCGGCACCGCCCATCCAGGCGTTATAATCCCCCCTTTGTCGCCACCCACGGACGCCGCGTGAGCTCCCGAATGTTCCGCCTTGCCCTGCTTGCCCTGGTGCTTGCCCTGGCCGCCGGCTGCGGCCAGCGCGGCGACCTCTACCTGCCCGATTCGCCGCCACCCGCCCAGCCTTCGAAGTAGGCCTTCCCATGGATCATTTCGGATACCGCAACGGCCGTCTGCTCGCGGAAGAGGTCGACCTCGGCAGCCTTGCCGAGCGCTTCGGCACCCCCTGCTACGTCTACTCCCGCGCCACCATCGAGCGCCACTTCCGTGCCTTCGACGACGCGCTCGCCGGCCAACCCCACCTGATCTGCTATGCGGTCAAGGCCAATTCCAATCTCGCCGTGCTCAACCTGCTGGCCCGTCTCGGCGCCGGTTTCGATATCGTCTCCGGCGGCGAGCTGCAGCGGGTGATCGCCGCCGGCGGTGATCCCGCGAA
>CAZMMH010000542.1:0-1702 GCA_964567315.1 uncultured Gammaproteobacteria bacterium | reverse complement strand
TGCCGTAGGAGCCGGCCTCGGAGCGGAAACATGGGGTGTGGGCGCACAGGCGCACGGGCAGCTGATCTGCCTCGACGATGGTGTCGCGGGCCAGATTGGTCACCGGCACCTCGGCGGTGGGAATCAGGTAGTAGCCGCTCTCCCCCTTGAGGGCAAACAGCTCCTCCTCGAACTTGGGCAGCTGGCCGGTGCCGCGCAGGCTGTCGGCGTTGACCAGGTAGGGCACGTAGCACTCGGTGTAGCCGTGCTCGCCGGTGTGCAGGTCGAGCATGAACTGGATCAGGGCCCGGTGCATGCGCGCCAGGCCACCCTTCATCACCGCGAAGCGGGAGCCGGTCAGCTTGGCCGCGGCGTCGAAGTCCAGCCCCAGGGGCGCGCCCAGGTCGACGTGGTCCTTGACCTCGAAGTCGAAACGGGGCGGCTCGCCCCAGCGGCGGATCTCGACGTTGGCGTTCTCGTCGTCGCCGTCCGGGGTGCTCTCGTGGGGCACGTTGGGAATGCCGAGGGCGATCGCCTCGAGCTCCGCCTGCAGCTCACTCAGACGCGCCTCGGCCACCTTGAGCCGCTCGCCCAGCCCGGCCACCTCGTCCAGCAGCGGCTGGATATCCTCACCCGCCGCCTTGGCCTTGCCGATGGACTTGGACTTGGTGTTGCGCTCGTTCTGCAGCTCCTGGGTCTCCACCTGGACCGCCTTGCGCTCGGTCTCCAGCGCACCGAGGCGTTCGGTGTCGAGCGTGAAGCCGCGGCGCGCGAGGGCGGCGGCGGTGGCGTCGGGTTCGTTACGGAGGCGTCGCGGATCCAGCATGGGTCACTCTTCTTCGATTGGCGGCGTGAAGGGGGCGATTTTACCCGAGCCCCCGCCGGGCGTCAGCGCCGTTTGCGCGCCTCGGCGTCCAGGGCGCGCAAATGGGCCAGCTTTTCGCGGATCTTGAGCTCGAGGCCGCGCTCCACCGGCGCGTAGTAGCGCCGCTCCGGCAACTCCTCCGGGAAATAGGTTTCGCCGGCGGCATAGGCCTCCGGCTCGTCGTGGGCGTAGCGGTAGGCATGGCCGTAGCCCAGCTCCTTCATCAGTTTGGTAGGTGCGTTGCGCAGGTGGATCGGCACCTCATGGGACGGGCTCTTGCGCACGTCGTCCATGGCCGCGTTGAAGGCGGTATAGACCGCGTTGCTCTTGGGCGCGCAGGCCATGTAGAGCACCGCCTGGGCGATGGCCAGCTCCCCTTCCGGGCTGCCGAGGCGCTCCTGCACGTCCCAGGCATTGAGGGCCAGCTCCAGGGCGCGGGGGTCGGCGTTGCCGATGTCTTCGCTGGCCATGCGCAGCACCCTCCGCGCGATGTACAGGGGGTCGCATCCGCCATCCAGCATCCGCGCCAGCCAATACAGCGCCGCATCCGGAGCGGAACCCCGCACTGACTTGTGCAGCGCCGATATCTGATCGTAGAAGGTCTCGCCACCCTTGTCGAAACGGCGCAGCGTGCCGCCGGCCAGCACTTCCGCCAGCAAAGACTCGGAGATTTCATGCTCACCCTGCGCGGCGGCATAGCCGGCGGCGATATCCAAATAATTGAGGGCGCGTCGAGCATCGCCGTCGGCCGCCGCGGCGATACGATCCCGTAAAGCCGACTCAATCACCAAACCCTGCCCGCCTAAACCTCGCTCGCCGTCATCCAGGGCACGGTCGATCACTCGGCGCAGTTCTTCC
>CAZMMH010000541.1:0-1705 GCA_964567315.1 uncultured Gammaproteobacteria bacterium | reverse complement strand
TGGCCGCTGCCCAGGTGGAGGAACCCGCAGCCGCGGCGCCCGCCGCGGAAGCAGACGAAGAGGCACCCTTCTCCGTCGACGACCTGCTGGCCGAAAATGCGGCCGCGGCGGCAACGGCAGAGGAAGCCACCGAGGCGGAACCCCCGGTGGACGAGCTGCTGGCCGCTGCCCAGGTGGAGGAACCCGCAGCCGCGGCGCCCGCCGCGGAAGCAGAGGAGGAGGCACCCTTCTCCGTCGATGAGCTGGTGGCCGAATATGCGACCGCGGAAGAGAACGCCGCCGAGGCGGAACCCTCGGTGGACGAGCTGCTGGCCGCGCCCCAGGCGGAGGAACCCGCAGCGGAGGCGGCGGCCGAATTGCCGGCCGAAGCCGCGATCGAAGAACCCTCGGTGGAGGAGCTGCTGCTGGCCGCCGCCCAGTCCGAGGGGGCATCCGCCGAGACCATCGAGGCGGAAGACGAGCAGGGAACCGCCTTCTCCGTCGACGAAATCCTGGGGCAGGCTGCCGCCGCCGAGGCCGAGGCACCCGCCGAACCGGCGGCGCAGGAGCCGCCGATGGACGAACGGGCCGCCACACCCCAGGCGGAGCCGCGTACCGCCGAGGCCGCGACTACGGAAGAAACCCTGACCGAACCCGGCGAGCCCAGCGAGGAGGAACTGCTGGCGGCAATGCAGGGCGAGGCCCCGCCCGGCGGCGGCGCCGGCGACTCCATCGACGAGCTGTTCGCCACCGCCCCCCTGAGCGGCGAGGAACCGGCCACCCCCGCGGCGGCACCGGCCACCGCCATGCCGCTGCAGCTGGACGCCGAGATGGCCGCCCGCCTGGGGGCCGAAATCGGCGCCGTGGTCGCCGAGGCCACGACCCGGGCCATCAGCGAGGTCATCAGCCGCGCCGCCGAGGGGGTCGAACAGGCGGTGATGGAGCAGATCCGCCAGCGCATGCCCGAACTGATCCGTGCCACCCTGGAGGCCACCGGGCGGGACGACGCCAAGCCGTAATCGGCACCGCACACGGCCACACCCTGCCGGGGCCGCACCGCGCAATCCGCGCCGTGCGGCCCCGGTGCGTTATAATCCCGCGCTTCGCGCCCACCAACCACAGCAACCGCCTGAAACCCATGGACAAATCCTACGACCCGCACGCCATCGAACAGCGCTGGTACCAGACCTGGGAAGCCAACGGCTATTTCGCCCCCAGGAGCGACGAGGGCGACAACGCCGATGCCTACTGCATCATGATCCCGCCGCCCAACGTCACCGGCAGCCTGCACATGGGCCATGCGTTCCAGGACACCATCATGGACGCCCTGATCCGCTACCACCGCATGCGCGGCGACAACACCCTGTGGCAGCCGGGCACCGACCACGCCGGCATCGCCACCCAGATGGTGGTGGAGCGGCGTCTGCTGGCCGAGGGCAAGACCCGCCATGAGCTGGGGCGCGAGAAATTCCTCGACGAGGTGTGGAAGTGGAAGGGCGAGTCCGGCGGCACCATCACCCGCCAGTTGCGCCGCATGGGCGCCTCGCCCGACTGGGCGCGCGAGCGCTTCACCATGGACGAGGGGCTCACCGACGCGGTCAAGGAGGTCTTCGTCCGCCTCTATGAAGAGGGTCTGATCTACCGCGGCAAGCGCCTGGTCAACTGGGACCCGGTGCTGCACACCGCCGTCTCGGACCTGGAAGTCGTCTCCGAGGAGGAGAACGGC
>CAZMMH010000540.1:0-1712 GCA_964567315.1 uncultured Gammaproteobacteria bacterium | reverse complement strand
AGAGGGCGCGCGCGCTTTACCTGCAAAAAGTGAGCGAAGGCGCGGTCAAAAATCCATGCTACTTCGCCATGGACGCGACGGGCCCCAGCGCTGTGGGCAGTGGCCTGGGGCGCCGGTTTTACATTATCTGCGAAGCCGACCGATCGTTCCGCGCGATTTCGTCGGGCTACGGCAACGGCCGCAATTTGAGAGGCATCGCGAATTTCGCCAACGGAAGACGATGCGCAAAGAACTTCAGCAACGCGGAGGGTTCCAAGCTGACGACCGGCGGGGCCTATGTGACCGGCGAGGCGATCACGTCTTTCAAAGGCTATTATCGCTCGGGGGGAAAACTCACGCCCTTGCTCCGCACGTTCGTGCAGTTTGACGGCGAAGGCGACACCGCAAACGCCCGACCGCGCGCCATCGGCGGGCATCCGTCCGTATTGTTGCGGGCGAGGTGTCGTCGAAAGGATCCGGACAGCCCGTACGCCAACAAGGACGGTTACGTTCCGTTCGGCAATCTGGTGAATTACACCGGCGGCCGCAGCAACGGCTGCACCAGCTGGTCGCCGTCGGACGCCGAGCGAATTACAGCAATGGTGAAGGACAATCCGACGACGCTTTACATCTACCCTGAATCACACGACATCGACGCCGTCGCGAAAGCGGTGAAGGCCGGCAAGTCGCCGTCGCGCGCCGGATTGTATTGGAATGCCTCCTGCTTGAGAGAAATCCGCATCCCGAAGTTTTGGCCAAAAGAGACCCTCGAGCCGATCATCGTTCAATACAAGAAGGGTCATCCGGCACCGCCGTGGCGGCCGCTCCCGATTTGCAAGTGAGGTCGGCTTTTCCGGCTACAGTCCGGACTCGATAGCCCGCAGCAGCCGGAAACGCATCCCACCGCTAGTGCCCTTGAGCGAGATCACGAAGCGCACGCGTCCGTGCGTCTTGGTGTCGGCGTAGCCTGCCAGCGTGCGGACGCCGGACATGGTGCCGGTCTTGTTCGTGCCGCCGTCATGGCCATGGAGCAGCTCGGCATAGGGCACGAAGAGATTGAGCACCTTGGCGAGGCCGCGGGCCGTGAAGCGGTCGCCGCGGCTGATGCCCGAGCCCTCTTCGAGATGGATTTCCTTTTCGAGGCCGTGCTCGGCGAGTATCTCGTTGGCAACCTTGAGCGATTTCTCGAGGCTCACCGGTCCGCCCAGGCGGTGCGCGCCGATCTCGAGGAAGACCTGATTGGCGATGTAGTTGTTCGAGCCGATGAGCAATTGGTGGATGATCTCCGCGAGGTAGCGTGACTGGCGGTGCACGTAGACCGGCTCCAGGCCTTGCGGCACTGATCCGGTGGTGATCTTGCCCTTCACGCTGCCGCCGGCCCGCTCGATGAAGGCGGCAATCAACTCGCCGGCGTATTGCAGGCTCACCGCAGGGTCCTGGGCTAGGCTGATGCGGCCGCGGCCGTTGGGGCCCCGCGCCTTGAACTGGCTGATCGCCAGCGGGGTGATCGGGGTCTGCTCCTCGGCGGAATAGACCTTGTTGCCTTTGCGCACGGCGTGGATCGTGTTGAAATTCACCGCAAGCGCAGAGTTCAGCGCATCGTAGGACTCGCTGGTGTCCTCGATGCCCGGGATGCGGAGGTCTGAAGGAAAGTAGCTCGGGTCGAGCACGATACCGGTGATCGGCTCCTTGCCGACCGCTTCGACCAGCGCCTTCGCGAGCGGCGCCAGCTC
>CAZMMH010000539.1:0-1714 GCA_964567315.1 uncultured Gammaproteobacteria bacterium | reverse complement strand
GGCAATCATGCTGCTCTCCATCTGGCAGGGCGCCGGCTTTCAGATGGTGATCCTGTTGGCCGGGCTGCAGGGGATCCCGCACGACCTGTACGAGGCGGCGTCGCTGGACGGTGCCGGCGCCTGGCAGCGCTTCCGCCACGTGACCCTGCCGCAGCTGCGCAACCCGCTGGTGTTCGTGATGCTGGTGACCACGATCCTCGCCTTCCGCCTGTTCGACCAGGTGCAGATCATGACCCGCGGCGGGCCCGACGGTGCCACCACCACGGTGATGTACGAAACGGTGCAGGCGGTCTTCGTGCGCCAGCAGGTGGCGCGGGCCAGCGCCATGACCGTGGTCTTCTTCCTGCTGGTGCTGGCGGTCACCTGGCTGCAGCGGCGGCTGGTGCGCCAGGTACGGGAGGTCGCATGAAGGGCGGCGTCGCGCGCAGCCTGCAGTACCTGTCGCTGACGGCCCTCGCACTGCTGTTCCTGGCACCCGTATTGATGATGCTGGTGGGCAGCCTGAAGCCCGACGCGCGGGTGCTGACCGAGGCGGGCTCGCTGGCGGCCTTCGTGCCCAGCGACGCCTCGCTGCAGAATTATCGCGACGTCTTCGCCCGCACCGACTTCCTGCGCTTCCTGCTCAACTCGCTGTTCATCACCGGCAGCATCGTCAGCGCCGGGCTGGTGGTGAATTCGCTGGCGGCCTACGCCTTCGCCCGCCTGCAGTGGCGCGGGCGCACGCCGCTGTTTGCGCTGGTGCTGGCGCTGATGATTCTGCCCTTCGAGGCGATCGCGGTGCCGCTGTTCTACGAGGTCTCGGTGCTCGGCCTGCGCGACACCTATGTGGCCCAGATCCTGCCGTTCGTGGCCGACGCCTTTTCCATTTTCCTCTTCTACAGCTTCTTCATCGGCCTGCCGCGGGAGCTGGAGGAGGCGGCGCGGCTCGACGGTGCCTCGGTGCTGCGCACCTTCTTCACCATCATCGTGCCCAACGCGAAGCCGGTCTTCGCCAGCGTGGCGATCCTCTCCTTCCTTACCTGGTGGGGCGCCTACCTGTGGCCGCTGCTGGTGACCATCGGTCCGCAGGTGCGCCCGCTGCCGGTGGCCATCGCCAGCTTCTACACCCTGCCGCCGCTGCAGTGGGGCGACATCCTCGCCTTCGGCGCGATGATGGTGGCGCCGGTGCTGCTGGTGTTCGTGATCTTCCAACGCTGGTTCGTGCGCGGCGTGGCCGCGTCGGCGGTGAAGGGGTGAAGCTTCTGCCACCGAGGTCGCAGCGGGCACGGAGCTGGGCGTGCGGGAGTTGGGAGAGTGACGTTGCTATCGGCATATCCGATGTGACTCGTCGCGGCGGGTTCTCTGCGGTCTGGAGATGCATTTCTCTGTGTGCTCTGTGTCCTCTGTGGCGCAGTGAATTGAGGTCAACCGTATGTCCGAGATCGTTTTCGACAACGTGAGCAAGGCCTACGAGGGCGGGAACAACGTCATCGAGGGGCTGAACCTGGAGGTGGCCGACGGCGAGCTGCTGGTGCTGGTGGGGCCCTCGGGCTGCGGCAAGTCCACCGCCATGCGCATGGTGGCCGGGCTGGAGGAGATCGGCGGCGGCGAGATCCGCATCGGTGGTCAGGTGGTCAATGACCTGCCGCCGCAGCGGCGCAACGTGGCCATGGTGTTCCAGAACTACGCCCTCTATCCGCATATGAGCGTGCGCCGCAACCTGGAGTTTCCCCTG
>CAZMMH010000538.1:0-1716 GCA_964567315.1 uncultured Gammaproteobacteria bacterium | reverse complement strand
ATCTCCACCTTGGCCACCAGCTCGGAGTCCGGGAGCAGGCCCGCCAGCTGCTCCGCCAGCTCCCGCGGCTTGCGTCGTGCGCTCTTGGCCAGGGTCATCGCCACGTTGCTGGCGAAGTCGCCGTGGGCACGGTCGCGGGTGCGTTCGATGTGCACCGTGGCCTGGGTATTGGCGGGCAACAGGCCCTCTTCCTGCATTCGGCGCAGGGCCAGGTCGATCAGTTCGGCGAGCTGGTGTTTCAAGGTGGCGTTTCCGGAGGTGTGCAAAGGAGTGCGATTCTACCGTGCGGCGTGCCGAATGTTGACTCCTCCGGGCATTTCGGGGGGCAGACAGGCCCAAAGAAACCACCGAAGACACTGCAAGGGCAGGTGGGGTCGGCGTTCAACCGTCGCCCGGGCCGGCGCCGACGATCACGGCCTGTGCGGCTACAACCGAGAACGGGGTTATCGGTCTTCAGCGTCTTCGGTGGCTCCCTTACGCATTTTGTCTCTTAGAACATTTCCATGGGATCCACGTCGATGGACCAGCGGACCTGGCGCGCCTGCTTGAGCTCCGCCAGGCGGCCGACCCATTCGGCCAGCAGGCGCTGCAGCGGCGCCCGCTCGGGACTCTGCAGCAGCAGTTGGGCGCGGTGGCGGCCGGCCCGCCGCGGCATGGGCGCCGGCAGCGGGCCGAACAGCATCACACCGGGGGCGGCCCCCGCCAGCTCGCGGGCCGCCTCCAGGAAGGCCATGGGGGCCGCGGCATCCGCCGCCTCGGCACGCAGCAGGGCCAGGTTGCCGAAAGGGGGCAGCCCGGTCTCGCCGCGTTCGGCCAGGGCCGCGGCGGCAAAAGGGGCATAGCCCTCCCGCAGCAGCAGCTGGAGCAGTGGGTGGTCGGGGTGGTGGGTCTGGATCAGTACCTCGCCCGGGCGTTTGGCGCGGCCGGCCCGCCCGGCCACCTGGATCAGCTGCTGGGCCATCCGTTCCGGGCCGCGGAAGTCGGCGCTGAAGAGCGCCTGGTCCGCGTCGATGATGGCCACCAGGGTGACATCCGGGAAGTGATGGCCCTTGGCCAGCATCTGGGTGCCCACCAGGATCCGTGCGTGGCCGGCGCGGGCCCGGCCCAGAAGGTCGTCCAGCGCCCCCTTGCGTCGGGTGCTGTCGCGGTCGATGCGCAGCACCGACTCCCCGGGGAAGTGCTGTTCGAGCGCCCGTTCCAGCCGCTCCGTGCCCTGGCCCACGGGCCGCAGGTCGGGGCTGCCGCAGTGGGGGCACTGGCTGGGGAGCGGGCGTTGGGCACCGCAGTGGTGGCAGCGCAGGATGCGCTGCCCCTGGTGCAGGGTGTAGTGGCGGTCGCAGCGGTCGCAGTCGGCGACCCAGCCGCAGTCGTGGCAGAGCAGGGTGGGGGCGTAGCCGCGCCGGTTGAGAAAGATCAGCACCTGGCCGCCGCGCGCCAGGTGCTCGCCCATGGCCACGCGCAACTGGGCCGAGAGCCCGTCCTCCATGGGCTGGCTGCGCACGTCGAGCAGGCGCAGGCTCGGGTGCAGGGCGCGGCCCGCGCGCTCCGGCAGGTGCAGCCGGCGGTAGCGCCCGCGCTCGACGTTGAGCAGGCTCTCCAGGGAGGGGGTGGCCGAGCCGAGCAGCACCGGCACGTCGGCATGGCGGGCGCGCAGCACCGCGAGGTCGCGGGCGTGATAGCGGAAGCCCTCCTGCTGCTTCAGCGACAGGTCGTGCT
>CAZMMH010000537.1:0-1721 GCA_964567315.1 uncultured Gammaproteobacteria bacterium | reverse complement strand
CGCGAGAGCCTGGAGCACGTGCTCTGCGAGCCCTGTCCCACCTGTGGCGGGCGCTGCACCCTGAAGACAGCGGAGACGGTCAGCTACGAGATCTTCAGCGAGATCCTGCGTCAGGCGCGCCAGTTCGACATCGGCCGCCTGCTGGTGCTGGTCTCCCAGGAGGTGGTGGACCTGCTGCTGGACGAGGAGTCCCACAGCCTGGCCGAGCTGGAGGAGTTTATCGGCAAGCCGATCAAGTTCCAGGTGGAAAACCTCTACACCCAGGAGCAGTTCGACGTGGTCTTGATGTAATCTGCCACGCGAACGAGAGCCGGGAGCCTGGATGAAGCTGCGATAGGCCATGCACGCCCTGTGGAGGAGTTTCTGGGTCGCCTTCGCGGTGATCGCGATCCTGTCCGCCATCGGCGTGAGCCTGGCGCGCGCCGTGCTGCCCAACCTCTCCGGCTACCACCAGGAGATCGAGCGCCTGGTCAGCAGCTATCTCGGCCAGCCGGTGCAGATCGGCCAGATGCAGCTCGCCTGGCACGGCTGGGGGCCGGAGCTGCGCATCGGCAAGCTGCGCATGCAGGGGGTGGGCAAGGTCCTGCGCTTCGAGAAGGCGCGCCTCTCCTTCGACGTCCTCGACATCCTCCAGAGCGGACGCCTGGAGCCGAGCGCATTGAGCATCATCGGCGCCCGCCTGGCGGTGCAGCGCCGGGCCGATGGCAGTTTCTCGGTGGAGGGGCTGGCCAGCCGTGCCCTGCCCGGCGCCGGCAGCGAGGACGTCTCCCTGGAGTGGCTGTTCACCCGCCGCCGGGTCGAGCTGCGCGACAGCGAGCTGCACTGGGTCGACCAGAAGCACGGCGGCGCCGACCTCGAGTTCGACGACGTCAACGTGGCGGTGTTCAACGACGGTGCCAGGCATCGGATCAAGGGCGAGGTGACCCTGCCCGAGGAGGTGGGGCGCCAGCTCTCCTTCGCCGCCGACCTGGAGGGCGATCTGGGCACCCGCGACGGTTGGGGCGGGCGGGTCTACCTGCGCGGGGTGGCGATCCGGCCGGTGGCCTGGCTCGATCAGTACCTGCCGCCGTGGACCCGGGTCCACGGCAGCACCGATCTGGAGCTGTGGGGCGACTGGGCCCACGGCGGCCTGCAGCGGCTCTCCGGCACCGCCCGCTTCCGCGACCTGCAGCTGGCCTCCCAGAACCCGGCGCGGCCGGCCGAGCTGAAGCTCGACGAGGCCGCCGGGCGTTTCGCCTGGCGCCGGCGCGAGGGCGAGTGGCGCCTCGACGTCGACCACCTGCGGGTGGTCCACGGCGACACCCGCTGGCCGGAGACCGGCTTCAGCTTCCGCGTTGCCGACGGCGCCCAGGGGCTGGAGGTGCAGGGGGGCTTCGGCTGGCTCAACCTGGCCGACCTGGCCCAGGCGGCACGCACCACCCCCTACCTCGATCAGGTGCTGTTCGACGCCCTCGGCGGCATGGCGCCCCAGGGCGAGGTGCACAACCTGCGTTTCCGCTTCCAGCTTCCGCCCGGCGGCCAGCCGCAGCTGGAATACGCGGGCCAGTTCAGCAAGCTGGCCCTGCACCGCTGGCAGGAGGTGCCGGCGGTGGCCGGCCTCGAGGGCGAGGTGGCGGGCAACGCCACCAGCGGCCAGTTACACCTGGCCGGCCACGCCGTGCACCTTACCTTCGCCAAGCTGTTCCGCAACGAACTGCAGGCCGAGACCGTCGCCGGCGACA
>CAZMMH010000536.1:0-1726 GCA_964567315.1 uncultured Gammaproteobacteria bacterium | reverse complement strand
CCACCAGGGCGAACAGCACGCCGGAGAGGCCGGCGCCGACCACCGCCTCGGCCAGGGCCACGTCGGGGGCGCGCAGGAACACGAACAGCAGCGACAGCAGCAGCGAGACCACCGCCGAGGCCGCCACCGCGGACAGCAGGTCGCGCAGGTAGAGCACCGCCAGGGCACTGCCCAACATCAGCACCACCAGCACCAGTACGATCCAGATCATGCCTCGCCCTCCGGGTCCTTGCGGTCCTCGGCCGCACGCCACGGCTCCAGGCCGATGACCTTGGCCGCGCGCGCGATCGCCGACGAACCGACCGGCGAGGTGAGGGCGATGAAGAAAATGATCACCAGCAGCTTGGGCAGCCACTCCGGACGTTGCAGGCCGACGCCGAGCAGAATGCACATGGCCCCCAGGGTCGCGGCCTTGGTGCCGGCCTGGATGCGGGTGAAGACGTCGGGCATGCGGCTGATGCCGAGTGCGCCGAGGTAGCAGAAGAAGGCACCGAACAGGACCAGGAGCGAACCGAGCAGACTCATGCGGCGTGTCTCTCCAGGGCGCGGGCGATGGCGACCACACCGACGAAGGAGAGCGCACCGAAGACCAGGGCGACGTCGAGGTAGATGGGGTTGTCGAACAGCAGGGCCAGGGCGGCGAGGCCGGCGGTGGCGATTACCGAAAGGGTGTCGGCGGCCACCACCCGGTCGGGGGTGGTGGGGCCGGCGAGCAGGCGGTAGAAACCGTAGGCGCCGGCCGCCAGGAGCAGGGCCGCGCTGAGCAGGGCGATCATTCCACCACCTCCCTTAAGCGGAGTTCGAACTGTTCGGCAATCTCGCGCGTGGCGTGTTCCAGGTCGCCGCCCGGGGTGACGTCGATCCAGTGCACCACGATGCGATCGTCCAGCAGGTCCACCGACAGGGTGCCCGGGGTCAGGGTGATGCTGTTGGCCAGCAACAGCCGGCCCAGCGGCGAGCGCAGTTCGGTCTTCACCTCCACCAGTGCCGGGCGGATCGGCAGCCGCGGCGACAGCACCCGGCGGGCCATGTCGAAGTTGGCCTTGATCAGGGCCAGCAGAAAGGTGCCGAGGAAGCGTAGCAGGTGCCACGGCAGGGCCGGGCGCAGGCGCAGCCCGTCGAGCAGGCGCAGATGGGGCCCGGAGAGCCAGGCGGTAAGCGCCGCGGCGGCGATGCCGGCGAGCCATTCGCCGGGATCGCGCCAGTCGGTGAGCAGCAACCACAGCAGGAACAGCAGCAGGGTGGCGGTTGCCAGGCTGCGCAGCGAGGGATCGGGCCGGTCGTCGCCGCTGGCGGCGTTGGGACTGGTGGTGTCGCTCATGGGTTGCCGTCGTTCCTTATTTAACGAAGGTGCGGTTCGGCCATCGTCGGGAGTGAGAGTGCACGGCGGCCGCTGCGGTTCCCGCGAGGGCGTCGAGGCCACCGGTCGAGCACTCTGCCAGTTGGTGATTAAGTTCTTATGAAGGTGACATATCCACGCCGATTTGCAAGTGCCGATTCGTACTGGTCGCAGAGCCGACAGAGCCCCTAAAACCGCTTTTGTTGCTTTGTCGGCATCCATACACCGGGTCCGGGTTTGTCGTACACAAGACCTGTTGCCGACAGCCGCCAAAAAGAGGAATTGTTATATAAAACAACCAATTGACACATTCACGCATGGATGGCACGGGACTTGCCATTCCCTTGGCGGGTGAACTTTTTTTTTACGCACACGCTTAAGGGAGAC
>CAZMMH010000535.1:1232-1736 GCA_964567315.1 uncultured Gammaproteobacteria bacterium | reverse complement strand
TGGCGCATGAGCAGGGCGAGGATCTTCAGCGGAATCGGCGGCAGCTCGATGCGCTTGCCGTCGCGCTCGACCCGCAGGGTATCGGGGTCGAAGGAGAGATCGGCGATGCGCAGGATGCGGCGGGCGTGCTCGCCGCGGGCGCGGCGGGCCATGGCCTTGAGCCGGGCCTCGAGCTCGGGCAGGGCGAACGGCTTGATCATGTAGTCGTCGGCGCCGTTGTCGAAGCCTTCCAGCTTGTTGTCCAGGGTGTCGCGGGCGGTGAGCATCAGCACCGGGGTGCCGCGGCCGGCCTCACGCATGCGGGCGCAGACCTCCAGGCCGTCCATGCCCGGCAGCATCAGATCGAGCACCAGCGCGTCGTAGTTGTTCTGCAGGGCCAGACGGAGGCCGCCGAGGCCGTCGTAGGCCACGTCGACCGTGTGGCCGCGGGTCTCCATGTATTCACAGAGATTGTCGACCAGATCGGGGCTGTCTTCGATTACAAGGAGATGCATAGGCGTCGAC
>CAZMMH010000535.1:0-1222 GCA_964567315.1 uncultured Gammaproteobacteria bacterium | reverse complement strand
GTTGTCCCAATCGCCGGCCCTGAGGAACGACAGCCCGCGACCCTCGGTTGTGTAACCCACGTTACGACCGCCGAAACTTGCCGTTGTTCCCGGGTTCCCCTTACGTCGACGCTTTCAGCCCCCGGCACGCTCCATTTCCGCGAACCAGCGGCGGATTTCCTCCCAGGCCACCGCCTCGCCGCGGCCGATGCCCTCGCATTGAGCGGCCTCGGCCTCCCAGGCGGCGTCGCTGCCGGCAACCTCCTGCCAGAACGGGTAGCTGCGGCACTGCAGGGGCCGCACCTGGTAGACGCTGCAGCGCCGCTCGCCATCGAGCAGGCTGCAGGCACCGTCGAGCAGGCGGATGCCCCAGCGCCGGGGGCCGAGGCGTACCAGGTGCCGCGTCCGCAGTTCACCGGTCACCAGGCCGAGGAAACGGCCCAGGGCCTCCTCCTCGCCCGCGGCCAGGGCCACGTAGTGCTCGGCATCGTTGCCCTCGCAGCAGCGGCCGCAGCCGGTGCAGGCGAAGCGGCGCTCGCCGCCGACTGCTTCAGGCGGCACGCCGGGCCTGGATCGCCACGTGGACCCCGTCCCAGAAGGCGATGCGCGCCTCCAGCGCCTGGCAGGCCGCCGCTTCCGCCTCCTGCACCCGCTGCGGGTCGCCGGCGCAGAACTCCTCCAGCAGTTTCATCGACAAGGGGCCGTGGAAATCCTCGTCAAGGTGGATGTGGCGGTTGAGGTAGTAGTGAAACATCGGCGCCTCACCCTCGCCGACGCCCATGCGGGCGAGGAAGGTACGGAACATGTCGGGAATGATCTTCTCGCGACCCAGGGCCAGGGCCGCGCACACCACATGGGGTTTGCCGGTGGCGATGAACTCGAAGGTACGGGCATTGAAGTTGCGCCCCGGCTCGGGGCCGAGATCGGAGGCCAGGGCGGCCTCGATGCCGTCGGAGCGCACCCGCTCGACGTAGGCGAGCATCGGCCGCGGGTCGCCGCCGACCTCGGCCATCGCCTCGCAATAGAGTTCGAAGTGGCTGCGGTACTGGGGGTTGCCGGCGGCATCCGCCGGCGCCTCGTCCGACTCCTCCTCCATCACCAGGGAGTTGATGAAGTAGCGCACCGCCGGATCGCCCACCGGCGTCCAGGGATAGCTGCTCGGCGCGATCTGGTGCTGGACGAACTTGACCATGGACATGAAGTCCCACACCGAATGGACGTGGTGCTGCATGAACACGGCGAG
>CAZMMH010000534.1:0-1743 GCA_964567315.1 uncultured Gammaproteobacteria bacterium | reverse complement strand
TCACCTTCCCCTCGCCCGCCGGTGCTCATACGCCGCCACCTGCGGCACGATGCGGTTGAATGGCAGCGCCTCCAGGCCGGCGAACTCGGCCTCGGCCTGACTCACCAGGGCGTGGATGTCGGGCACCCGGGCCGGATCGGCCGCGGCCTCGGGGACCACCTGTTGCAGCCCGAGCAGGCCGCCGTACTGGACCTTCATCTCCATACCGTGGGGCAGCGGACCGAGGGGACCGCGCAGGCGCAGGGTGAAGCGGGCATTGTCCCGCAACAGGCCGAGCAGGCGCAGGCAGCGGGCGCGCGCGTCCGGATCGTCACAACCGCCGCTCTCGCGCTCGGCGATGTAATAGCGGGTCGCGTGGCTGCAACCGAAGCGGTTGGACAGCAGGGTCTTTTCGAACGGGCAGGGTATCGGTTCCATGGCGGCCACTATGCCGCCGCGATACCGCGCGTGCAACGGCGGCGCGGCTTGGCCGTAGAGGGCGCATGGTAATATCGAAGGCGATGGGAATGTTCCGTCCAGACCAACGCATGCGACGCCTCACGGCGCTGCTCGCCGCCGCATTGCTCACCGGCTGCAGCAGCTATCAGGCGCTCTCGGTCGTCGGCAGCCGCGACCCCAGCCGGGCGGCACGTCTCGCGCTCGAGTCGCGGGTCGAATCCTACCGCAGCAACCCCCTGCTGCTGGTCAGCGACGCCCGCAGCGCGCGCCGCCGCTTCCGGCAGGTGGTCGCCCTGTTCCAGGGCCGGGTGGCCCACGAGTGGGGACGCGACGACGCCCAGGTGGCAGGCCCCAAGCGCTACGTCAAATACACCCAAAACTACCTCAGCCGGGCCGTGGTCGATTTCGACAGCGGCCTGATCACGGTCGAGACCCTGGACGACAAGCACCCCACCCGAAGCCTGCGCAACGCCATCGTCACCACCCTGCTGACGCCGGAGGACCCGCGCGCGGTCGATCTCTACTCGGCGGGCACCGTGCGCCTCAGCGGCCGCCCCTATCTGGCAGGGCTGGTGCTCGACGCCCAGGGCCGGACGGTCACCACGCCCGGGCGGGCGGAAGCCTTCGCCGACCAGCTCCTCGCCGGCTACCGCCAGACCCGCAGCGCCCGCGGCGAGGCCGGAACCAGAACCGTGAATTTCGTGCAGCTCTACATGGTGAAGAACCATGCCGACCTGCAGGCCCGCCGCTACGCATCCCTGGTGGCGCGCAACGCCAAACGCTTCGGCGTCAGCCGCAGCCTGGTGTTCGCGGTGATCAAGACCGAAAGCAACTTCAACCCCTTTGCGGTGAGCAGCGCGCCCGCCTTCGGCCTGATGCAGCTGGTGCCCGAGACCGGTGGCCGCGACGCCTATCGCGAGGTCTACGGGAGGGCCCGCGTGCCCTCCCGCGACTACCTGTTCGACCCCGCCCACAACATCGAACTGGGCACCGCCTATCTCGGCCTGATCGAGCACCGCTATTTCGCCGAGGTGCGCGACCCGGTGTCACGCGAATACTGCGCCATCGCCGCCTACAACACCGGCGCCGGCAACGTGCTGCGGGCCTTCGCCGCCGACCGTGGCCGTGCCGTGAAGGTGATCAACTCGCTGCCACCCGGCGGCGTCCTCTGGCGCCTCAAGACCCGCCTGCGGCCCGAACCGAAACGCTACGTGGTGAAGGTGCTGGAGGCGCGGCGGGATTATGCGAGACTGTGAAAGGCAAGGCAGAAGGCAGAAGGCAGAAGGCAGAAGGCAGAAGGCAGAA
>CAZMMH010000533.1:0-1745 GCA_964567315.1 uncultured Gammaproteobacteria bacterium | reverse complement strand
TCCCAAGCGTGAGGTCGGCATGCTGATGGAGCTGTTCCTGGTCAGCCTGCGGCGGGAGGTGAGCAAGCTGCACAAGGAGAATGTGCGCCTGCGCTTCATCGGCGAACTGGAGGCCTTCCCGCCGCGGTTGTTGAGCCACATCCGTGCCGCCGAGGAGAAGACCCGGGACAACAGCGGCCTGACCCTGAGCGTGGCGGCCAATTATGGCGGCCGCTGGGACATCACCCAGGCCGCGCGGCGGATCGCCGAGCGGGTCGCGGCCGGCGAGCTGCAGCCGGCGGCGGTGGATCCGGAACTGCTGCAGTCCCATCTCTGCCTGGCCGACCTGCCGGAGCCCGACCTGTTCATCCGCACCGGCGGCGAGCAGCGCATCAGCAACTTCCTGCTCTGGCAGCTGGCCTACTCGGAACTCTACTTTACCGAAACCCTGTGGCCCGATTTCAACGCCGAGTCGCTGGAGCAGGCCTTCGCCTGGTTCGCCTCCCGGCAGCGCCGCTTCGGCATGACCGGCGCCCAGGTGGAGTCCCTCAAGGGTGCTTAAACAAAGGCTGCTCACTGCGGCGCTGTTGATTCCGCTCACCGTCTGGGCGGTGCTGAAGATGCCCGAGCTGGAACTGGGCATCCTGCTCGCCGTGCTGGCCCTGATGGGCGGCTGGGAGTGGGCCCGGCTGGCGGGCATCGGCCGCCTCTCCCTGCGTCTGCTGTTCATGCTGGCCACCGCCGCGGCCATGACCGGGCTTTGGCATTTGCTCGGCCAGCGCCAGCCCTACACCCTGTTCCTGCTGCTCACCCTGGGCGGCTGGGGCGTGGCCCTGATCGCCATCGGGCGCTATCAGGGGGGGCAGGGCGAGCGCAGCCCCGTCGCCTCGGTGGCCTACGCGCTGGTCGGCATCTGGCTGCTGGCGGCCTGCTGGAGCGCGCTGTTGGCGCTGCATCGGGCGGTGCCGGTGGCCGCCGCGGCCGACGACCTGCAGGGGCCGCGGCTGGTGCTCTACGTGCTGGTGATGATCTGGGTCGCCGACAGCGGCGCGTATTTTTCGGGACGCCGCTTCGGCCACTCCAAGCTGGCCCGGGCGGTGAGTCCCGGCAAGACCCTGGAGGGGCTCTACGGCGGCCTGGCCGCGGTGGCGGCCTATGCCATGCTCTGCGGCTACCTGTTTGGCCTGCCGGGGATCCATTTCCTGAAGTTCGTGGCGCTGAGCCTGGTGGCGACGCTGTTTTCGGTGATCGGCGACCTGTTCGAAAGCCTGCTCAAGCGCCAGGTGGGAATGAAGGACAGCGGCCGCCTGCTGCCGGGCCACGGCGGGGTGCTCGACCGGGTCGACAGCCTGCTGGCCGCGGCGCCGATGTTCCTGCTCGGGCTCTACCTGTTCGGAGTGGTCAAATGATCGGCGTAACCGTACTCGGCGCCACCGGCTCCATCGGCGTCAGCACCCTGGACGTGCTGGCGCGCCATCCGGACCGCTACCGGGCGGTGGCCCTGAGCGCCAATCGCGACGTCGACAAGCTGTTCGCCCAGTGTCAGAGCTTCCGCCCGAACTTCGCGGTGATGGCCGATCCCGACGCCGCAGACAAGCTGGAGCAGCGCCTGCACAGCGCCGGCAGCGAGACCCGGGTGCTGGCGGGGGTCGAGGGGCTGGAACAGGTGGCCAGCCTGCCCGAGGCGGACTACGTGATGGCGGCCATCGTCGGCGCCGCCGGCCTCGCCCCGGCCCTGGCCGCGGCGCGCGCCGGCAAGCGGGTGC
>CAZMMH010000532.1:0-1745 GCA_964567315.1 uncultured Gammaproteobacteria bacterium | reverse complement strand
CGGGTCCCCTACTACCGCCAGACCCTGGACTTCACCTGCGGGCCGGCGGCGCTGATCATGGCGATGCGTACCCTGAACCCGGAACTGCCGGCGGAGCGTGCCTTGGAGATCCGTCTGTGGCGGGAGGCCACCACGGTCTACATGACCTCGGGACATGGCGGCTGTGGCCCCTATGGCTTGGCCCTGTCGGCCCGCGCCCGCGGTTTTCGGGTGGAGCTCTTTCTGAATGACGAGGGGGCCCTGTTCGTCGACTCGGTGCGCAGCGAGGAGAAGAAGGAGGTCATTCGCATCGCCCAGCAGGACTTTCTCGAGGAGATCCGGCGCAAGCGGATCCCGGTGCACTACCGCCAGCTCGAGCTGGCCGAGATGCGGCGCCATTTCGAGGCCGGCGGCATTCCGGTGGTGCTGATCAGCTCGTGGCGCATCTACCGCGAGAAGTTTCCGCACTGGGTGGTGGTTACCGGTTTCGACGAGCACTTCGTCTACGTTCACGATCCGTTCGTCGCCGACGAGAAGGGCAAGAGCGAGACCGACTGCGTCAACATGCCGATCGCCCGGCGGGACTTCGAGCGCATGTCGCGCTACGGCAAGTCCGGTCTGCGCGCGGCCCTCATCATCCGCCGGGGTGACGCCGGCAAGGAGAAGCGCTGAACCGTGGCCACACAGCTTGTCGTGGTGGAAAACCTGGCCGACTGGCAGTTTCCGGGGCTCGACGTGACGGTGGTGCACGTCGACGACTATCTCGCCGGCGAACAGTATTTCAGTCAGCGGCACCTGCAGGTGATCAACCTGTGCCGCAGCTACAAGTATCTCTCGGTCGGCTATTACTGTTCGCTGCTGGCCGAGGCGCGCCGTCACCGGGTGATTCCCTCGGTCAAGACCATGCTCAACCTGAGCCGCAAGTCGCTCTACAGCGTCGATGCGGAGGATCTGGACGAGCAGATGCAGAAGGGCCTGCGTAGGCACGCCGCCGGCGAATCGCTTGAGGGGTTCGAACTGGAGATTTTCTTCGGCCGTTGCCGCTACGACTTCCTGGCCAAGCTGGCACGGCAGATCTTCGAGATCTTTCCCTGCCCACTGATCCGGGTCAGTTTTCGGCGTCAGGGCCGCTGGCGCATCGCTGCGCTCAAGGCGCTCTCCCTGCACCGGCTCGACGCCGCCGGCCGCGAGCACTTCGGCGAGGCCTTCGAGCATTACCACCACAAGCGCTGGCGTGCGCCCAAGGGGCGGCGTCCGGCGCGGTACGACATGGCGATCCTGGTCGACCCCAACGACCCCCTGCCGCCGTCGGACGGTCGGGCCCTGCAGAACTTCATCAAGGCGGGCCGCGAACTGGGTGTGGATGTGGAGTTGATCGGCAAGCGCGACTTCGCCCGCCTGGCGGAATACGATGCGCTGTTCATTCGCGACACCACCCGCATCGACCACTACACCTACCGCTTCGCCAAGCGTGCCGAGAGCGAGGGTCTGGTGGTGATCGACGATCCGCAGTCGATCCTGCGTTGCGCCAACAAGGTCTATCTGGCGGAGCTGCTGCGGGCCAACAAGGTGCCCACGCCGCGGACCGTGATTGTCGGCCGCTCCGACCTGGATGCCGCCGAAAAGGCCATCGGCTACCCGATGGTGCTCAAGGTGCCCGACGGTTCCTTCTCCCGGGGGGTGTTCAAGGTGGAGGAGCGTGCCGGCCTGGAGGCGATGAGTGCCAAGCTGTTCAAGAGCTCGGAACTGATCCTGGCCCAGGAGTT
>CAZMMH010000531.1:0-1758 GCA_964567315.1 uncultured Gammaproteobacteria bacterium | reverse complement strand
CTCACGGTGAGCTACAACACTTCCGAGGTCGTCATGGCGCGCCTGCTGCAAACCACCAACACCAAGGAGCGCGTGTATGCCCAGGCGGTGAGTTTTTTCAGCACCAACGAAGTGGTGCTGACGGCGCTTTCGGCCTCGTTCACCGGCATGTTCGGCCTGCACGAAGGCACCCAAACGATCGAGGCCATGAAGGAGGGTGTCAGTCGCTCCCTCGAGGATCTCGCCGAGATCGGCGGCAAGGTCCAGGAGGCGGCTGTCAAGGCCGGCTATGGTCCGACCATACGCGCCGATGCGGTTAAAAAACTGGTCGATTCGGTGGTCAACTGGCAGACCCGGTCGCGTGAGCTCATCGAGGAGATGCGCAGGCAGAGCACCGCCAACGCCGAGGAGATCCGCAATGCAGTCGAGGAGGGTAAACGCAATCTCGCCCGCCTCGCGGAACAGGGCAAGGGACTGACGGTCAGTGTTGAATGAGTGATGAGGGTGTTATATCGACGGGTTTCGGGAGCGGTGAGCTGAAGGCGGGGCAGCCACTGGACGATGTGATGCTGGCAATGGACGTGGTGGATACCCTGCGTCGCCGGCAGCGTCTGGTGGAGCGGGAACTCGATGCCGAGGGCCGCGAGCAGGACCTGAAGCAGCGTCTTCGCAAGATTTACGCCGCGCAGGGTATCGAAGTGCCGGATCATGTGCTGGAAGAGGGCGTGGCGGCACTCAAGGAAGAACGATTTGTCTACAAGCCGCCACCGGAAAGTTTTGCCACCCGCCTGGCACGACTCTATGTCAGCCGCGCCCGCTGGGGTAAATGGGTCATGGGCGGCTTCGCAGTGCTGCTGGTCACCTGGCTCGTCTATCACTTAACTGTCGTTGCTCCGCGCGCCGAACTTCCGGAAAGGGTGGAGGCGGCCTACCAGTCCGTGGTCGAGCTGGCGGCAAGTAATGATGCCGCGCGCCAGGCGGAACAGTTATACACGACCGCCAGGACAGCACTTGAAAACGGTGACGAAGCGGGAGCTCAAACAGCGTTCGAGTCGCTGCGCGACCTCTACGATACGCTGCAACAAGCCTATACGCTGCAGATTGTCTCCCGCCCCGGCGAAAAGTCAGGCGTATGGCGGGTGCCGGAAGCCAATCCGGATGCGCGTAACTACTACATCATAGTCGAGGCCGTCTCGCCCGACGGCAGGACGCTGCAGGTGCCGGTTGTCAACGAGGAGACCGGACGGATCGAACGCGTTTCCAAATGGGGTCTGCGGGTCGAAGAGGAGGTGTTCCGGCGCATTGCGGCGGACAAACAGGACGACGGCATTATCCAGCAGCGCGAGTTCGGCGTGAAGCGCAGTGGCCAACTGAAACCCGACTACCGGATAGCGACCACCGGTGCTGCCATAACCCAATGGTGAGCACAGCGTCATGATCAGCGGAAGAGACGCGCTTGGTTTCATCGACGGCTCACTGAGCAAGGAGCGCACCGGTATCGAGGCTGCCGAGACGCGGATCGCCGATGTCAGCAAGGAACTGCTGGCACAGCAACAGGCGCGTGTCGGGGACTATCGCGAGCTGGCTCGCCTGAGGGTCGACATGATCTCCAGTGGGAACATGCTCTCCGGTATCGATGCTGTCGGGCGACAGGTGGCGGCGACACTCAAGGCGCGCGAAACCGCCGAGGCAGAACTGGATGCCCGGTTGCCTGCGTTGCAGGAGGAACGCGCCAGGCTGGAAGCGGAGCGCGAAACCCAGCGATTGGCGCTGGAAAAA
>CAZMMH010000530.1:0-1781 GCA_964567315.1 uncultured Gammaproteobacteria bacterium | reverse complement strand
CTTGACCAGCTCGTAGGGGGCGACCAGTTCGCGGATGGTGCGCGGGTCGGCCTCGATGTTGAGCCGCTCGTCGATCATCAGCTGCACCCCCATGCGCCCGAGCAGCTCCATGGTGGTGGTGACGTCGTGCAGGTGCGGCACGTTGCACACGGTCATGGGGCCGTCGGCCAGCAGGGTCGCGGCGAGGATCGGCAGCACCGCGTTCTTGGCGCCCGAAATGCGGATCTCCCCATCGAGGGAAACGCCGCCGGTAATAATCAGTTTGTCCATCGACACTCCGCGGCGACTCAGGCCGATGCCTGGCCGGACGCCTCCCACTCGGCGGGAGTGAAGGTGCGCATGGACAGGGCGTGAATTTCGTTGTGCATACGCTCGCCCAGGGTGGCGTAGACCATGCGGTGCTGCTCCAGCAGCTTCTTGCCTTCAAAGGCGGGGCAGACCACCGTCGCCTCGAAATGGTCGCCGTCACCGGCGACCGTGGCGTGGGCCTCGGGCAGGCCCGACTCGATGAGATTCTTGACGTCGTCGGCGCGCATGGGGCGGCTCCTCGGTTGCGTGGCGGGCCACCGCGGCGGGCGGTGACCGGAAAACCGCCAATCATAACAAAAAGCGCGGGGCTTCGGAGCTCAGCCGAGGGGCAGGACGCGATCCAGTCCGCTGACCCGGGCGATCGCCAGCATCTGGGCGGGGATATTGAGGTAGGTGATGGGCAGCTCGAGCTCACGGGCCTGGCGCATCCACTCCACCATCAGGGCCAGACCGGCGCTGTCGGCGCGGGTCACCTTGGAGAGGTCGACGCTGATCTGATCCAGACCCTGGAACAGCCGTTCGGCCGCTTCCGACAGCCGCGGCACGGTATCGAAGCTGACCACGCCGCTGACATAGAGGCAGCGGTCGTCGCCCAGTTCGAGCCTGGCCTCGATCACGCGCGGGCCGCCGGCCCCCGCCTTGGAGCGCGCCTTGCCCTTGAGACCGATCCCGCTCACTGACCGGCCTCGTGGTTGCGCTTGGCCAGGCTGTCGATCAGGGCGTCCAGCCCCTTGCGGCGGATCTCGCCGGCAAAGGTGCTGCGGTAGTTGCTCACCAGGCTGACACTGTCGATGGAGACGTCGTAGACCTTCCACTCCTTGCTGCCCTCGGGCAGGTAGAGGTCGTAGTCGATCGGGATCGGGAAGGCGCCGGGCTGCTGGATCTCGGTCTTCACCGTGACGTCCGTGGCGCCCGGCTTCATCCGCAGCGGCAGGTAGTCGATCTGCTGGTTGGTGTACTGCAGCAGGGCCGTGGCATAGGTCCGCACCAGCAGCATGCGAAATTCCTCGGTGAACCTGGCCATCTGCGCCGCGCTGGCCCGGCGACTGTACTTGCCCAGCACCCAGCGGGCGATGCGATGGAAGTCGAAATGGGGCAGGACGATGTCCTCGACCAGGGCGTAGACCTTATCCGGATGGGCCTGGAGCTCGTCGTGGTCCGCCTTCAGGCGTGCCAGCACCTGATCCGAGGTGGACTTGATCAGCGCCTGCGGCGACTGCGCCACGGACGCCTGGGCCGAACCGAAGGAGAGCAGAAAGGCAAGCAACAGGCTGGCGACGATTCTCATTGATACGCTCCCACCGCACGGTTGAGCTCGACCAGCTTCATGTCATAGTCGTCGACGGTGCTGATGTAGTCGGCCTGGGTCAGGGCGTAGGTCTTGAACGCCTCGAGCACCTTGTCGGCCTTTTCCAGCCCGGCCTCGAAGTCGGCGTAGCTGGCGATCATCCAGCGGCGCCCGGCCCGGCTGC
>CAZMMH010000529.1:0-1795 GCA_964567315.1 uncultured Gammaproteobacteria bacterium | reverse complement strand
AAGTCCAGGGTCTGGCGGTAGTAGGGGACCCGGGCCAGGTCGGGACGCAGGTCGGGAAACAGGCGCTTCTCGAAGCGCAGCGCCTCCATGTGATCCTCGTAGTAATCGGAATAGACGCCGAACTGGCGGTAGCCGAGGACACGGAACAGGGCCAGGGAGGCCTCGTTGTCCCGCCGCACCTCCAGGCGCATATAGGCCCGGTCCTCCTCCCGCGCGGCCGCCTCCGCCGCCAGGGCCAGGCGCCGGCCGGCGCCGCCGCCGCGGCACTCCGGATCGACCGCGATCGAGTAGAGCCGGGCCAGGGAGGTGCCGGCATTGAACAGCACCATCACGTAGCCACAGATCCGCCCCCCGTCCTCTTCGACCAGGGTGGCGGCGTGGCCGCGACTCAAGAGGTGGCGGAAACTGCGCCGGGAGAGTCGGTCGGTTTCGAAGCAGCGGTCTTCGATCGCCAGCAGGGCGTCGAGATCATTCAGCGTGGCCCGACGGATCATGCGTTCAACTCGCCAAAGAGAAACAGGCCGGCTCGAGCCTTCGCGCCGGACCGCAGCGCGCGCCGGGGACACAACCGCATGCCTGCGGCATCGCCCTCGCGCCCGGTGTGCGCAAGCAAAGAATAGCAGCCGCCACGACCGGTGGAGCGGCGCAAGTCTACGCCTGCAAGCGGTTGTCGTCGCCGCCTTTCGCGCTTGCCGCACGGCCCCGGCTGCGGCGACAATCGCGGCATGCCGAACACCGCTCCGCCGTCCCTGATGCACATGCTCGCCGAGCTCATCGGCGCCCCTTCGATGAGCAGCGTCAGCCCCGAATTCGACACCAGCAACCGCGGGGTCATCGAGCTGCTGGCCGGATGGCTGGAGACGATGGGTTTCGTGGTGGAGGTGCTGCCGCTGCCGGAGCAGCCGGACAAGGCCAACCTGATCGCCACCCTCGGCCGCGGCTCCGGGGGGCTGGTGCTCGCGGGTCACACCGACACGGTGCCCTATGACGAGGGACGCTGGAACCACGACCCGTTCCGCCTGACCGAAGCCGACCGGCGCCTCTACGGCCTCGGTACCTCGGACATGAAGGGCTTCTTCGCCCTGGCCCTGGAGGCGGCCCGCGGGCGCCGCGCCGAGGAGCTGCAACAGCCCCTGATCATTCTCGCCACCGCCGACGAGGAGAGCTCGATGGCGGGCGCCGAGGCCCTGGTCGAGCTCGGCCGGCCGAAGGCCCGCTACGCGGTGATTGGCGAACCGACCGGCCTGCGCCCGGTCAACGCCCACAAGGGCATCATGATGGAGGCGATCCGTCTCACCGGCCGTGCCGGCCACTCCAGCGACCCTTCCCTGGGGGTCAGCGCGCTGGAGGGGATGCACCGGGTGATCGGCGAAGTGCTGGCCTGGCGTGCCCAGCTGCAGGCGGAACATCGCAATCCCCTGTTCGCGGTGCCGGTGCCGACGCTGAATCTCGGTCACATCCACGGCGGCGACAACCCCAACCGGATCTGCGGCAGCTGCGAACTGCACATCGATCTGCGGCCCCTGCCGGGCATGGAGCTCGATGCCTTGCGCGAGATGCTGGCGCAGCGGGTCGGCGACGTGCTACAGGGCGAGGGCCTGGAATGGAGGATTGAACGTCTGTTCCCCGGCACCCCGCCGATGCACACCGAGCGCGGCTCGGCCATCGTCCAGGCGGCCGAACGCCTCACCGGGCACGCCCCGGAGGCGGTGGCGTTCTGCACCGAGGGCCCCTACCTGACCCAACTGGGGATGGAGACCGTGATCCTCGGCCCCGGCGACATCGCCCAGGCCCA
>CAZMMH010000528.1:0-1795 GCA_964567315.1 uncultured Gammaproteobacteria bacterium | reverse complement strand
TGTCCCAGGCCCTGGTGGAGCAGGAGAAGACCCGCCGCGAGCTGGAGCTGGCGGCGAAGATCCAGCGCAGCCTGCTGCCGGAGCCGCGGCCGGCGCCGTTTCCGGTCTACGGCGTCAACGTCCCCGCGCGCCTGGTCTCGGGCGACTTCTACGACTTTTTCGAGCTGCACGACGGGCGCATCTACTTCAGCCTTGGCGACGTCTCCGGCAAGGGCATGAACGCGGCGTTGCTGATGTCCAAGACCTCCAGCCTGTTCCGCTGCCTGGGCAAGAGCGTCCATGAGCCGGGCCGGCTGCTGGCGATGATCAACACCGAGATCTGCGAGACGGCCAGCCACGGCATGTTCGTGACCATGGTGGCCGGGATCTACGACCCGCGCAGTGGCCGGGTGGTGATGACCAACGCCGGCCACGAGCCGCCCATGTTCATCGCCCGCGACGGCCGTGTGCACGCCTTCGAGGCAGAGATACCGCCGCTCGGCATCATGGACACCGGTGAGCGCATGCCGGAGCTGGAGTTGAACCTGGACGGCGGGCGCCTCTACATCTTCACCGACGGCGTCACCGAGGGGGGTACGGCCGACGGCGGTCAGCTCGGCCGCGGCGGTTTCGAACGGATCGTGCGTGACAACGCCGCGCTGGCGGCCGAGGCACGCATCGGCCGCGTGCTGGCGGCGCTGCCCGGTGACGAGCAGGGCCACCTGCACGACGACATCACCGTGCTGGCGATCGAGGACGGGCGCTGAGCCGAGTACCATGCACGAGGAACAGTTGATCCTGCTGCGCTTTCCCGCCCACGCCAACCGCTTGAAGCTGGTCCGCAGCGCCGTGCGTGAGGCGACCCTGATGTGCGGCGGCGATGCCGACACCACCCGCGACGTGGTGCTGGCGGTGGACGAGGCCTGCCAGAACGTGATCCGCCACGCCTACGAGGGCAACGGCGGCGGCGAGGTGGAGCTGGAGATTTTGCGGGGGGGAAACGGTATAGTTTTTCGTCTGCGCGACTTCGCGCCGCCGGTGGACGCCGGTGTCCTGCAGCCGCGGCTGCCGGACGAGGCGGCTCTGGGTGGGCGCGGCCTGCATTTCATTCACACGATCATGGACCGGGTTGAACGGGCGGCGCCGCACGAGGGGCCCGGCAACCTGCTGCTGATGAGCAAACGACTGGACGGGAACGAAACCCATGAATCACAGCATCAGCCGTGAAGGCGGCGTCATCGTGGTCGCCCTGGAGGGGGACGTGGACCTGGAGAGTTCGCCGCAGGCGCGCGAGGTCCTGCTGGCCAGCGTCGGCGAATCGCCCAAGGTGCTGGTGGACCTCTCCGGCGTGCACTACATCGACAGCTCGGGCGTGGCCACCCTGGTCGAGGCCCTGCAGACGGCGCGCAAGAAACAGGGTGAACTGGCCCTGGCCGCGGTCAGCGAGTCGGCCCGGCGGGTCTTCGAGCTGGCCCGGCTGGACAAGGTCTTTACCATTCACGCCTCGGTGGCGGACGGCCTCGGGTGAGTGAGCAGGCGGCCAGTGGCAACCCGCTGACCCGCCTGCTGGAGCGGGTCGGCCGCGGCACGGTCGTCGGGGTCGAGGCCATCGGTTTCACCTGCGCGCTGTTCGCCGAGGCGCTCTTCTGGCTCTTCGTCGGCTGGCGCCGCAACCAGCCGGTGCGCATGCCGGCGCTGTTCGAACAGATGATGGACATCGGCATCTATGCCCTGCCCATCGTCGGCGTACTCTCCGCCACTATCGGCATGATGCTGGCGATCCAGGGCATCTACCAGCTGCGCCAGTTCGGCGCCG
>CAZMMH010000527.1:0-1796 GCA_964567315.1 uncultured Gammaproteobacteria bacterium | reverse complement strand
GATCAGCTCCATCATAACGCCTTGAACAGGCCCCCTTGCCCTTCCAGAAGAATGCCCTCCACCTTGAGCCTGTGCCCTTGAGGCCAGACCAGCGTGTCGTCATGTCGATCGAACTGCACCTGCTGCGGGTCAAAGAGGACAATGTAGTCGCCCGGATGAATGTACTTCGGGTCCGGCAGCTCCGGCCCGCCGCGCTTCCAATACACATTGCGTGGAAACAGGTGATAGGCCCCGCGCACCCCCGTGTAATCGTGGCCGGTGGCAAGGAAAAGGCGCGCGTCTGGATCCTGAATCGCGCGCTTCACCCGCTCCATGAACGCGAACAGCGCGCCGTCGGGGGCCGCCAGGTGCTTCTGTTCCTCCGTGAGACCCGCGAACTGCCGGTACGTCTCCTGCAGCTGGGTCCATAGCCTCCCTTGCCACGGGAGATCGAGCGCCAGCCAGCAGACGACCGCGAGCGCAGACGGCACACGCCAGTCCAAAGGGATCTCGCCCCGCTGAAAAAACCACAGCACCCCGTAAACAAGGAGCGACAGGGCCAGCAGCGCGGCGAAGGTCGGGACCGGATACAGTAAGGGCGCCGGAACCCCCACCCCGGAGTAGGTATTGATCGAGGGCTGCTGCCAAGGCTGAAAGGCGGTCCATTCGTCGTAGGCGGCTCGCAGCAGGGCACTCAGCTCCGGCGGCGCCAGCGTCACGCCTTTGATCAGCACCGTCTGTCCCGGCCTTCCCTTGAATCCGATTCCCAAGCCCGCCAGCTCGCCGGTCCACCGGGACACGCGCCGCATGGAGATCCACAAGGACGACCGCCCGGACTGGGGGATGGAGTAGCCGGCGTACCCGCGTGCGGTTTCTTTGGCTCCTCGCCACAGCAGGATGAGCGAGATGCCTTTCACATCTCCCGCGGTGCGGATATTGACGAACGGGTACGCATTCGCGGAAATGCCTCGTGCGGGAAAGGTGACCGCCGCAAAGCCCGTGGCATCAAGCGTCAGCTCGATCCGGTCGCCCAGCCGAACCGCCGCCCCCCGTTTCGGGGTCAGCTCACCTGCCGGCCAATCCTGGCGCTTGACGTCGGCCCCGCTGCCCCACGGCAGGTAAAGGGCAGACAGCGCCAGCACCAGCAGCACCGCCCCTCCCATCAAAGAGATCGCTGCGAGCACGTACCAGCGCCGAATCGACCAGACCGCTCCCATGGACCTCTCAAGCTCAAAGACGCCCGCCGTCATTCACCCCGGCGACAAGCTGGCGCCGCAGTACGCAATCGCCGTTCCCTCCGCTTCGGCGACATTCACCCAGGTCGCCGATTATAGGACGCGGGGGCGGATGAACGAAGCCTGATCCAGGACCGCCCCGGCCGGAGGATGTTGCCGGCAGCGCTTGCCGCGCAAATTCCCGTCGTCGCATACCCCGCCTACGCCCGGATTCGGGTCTCCGCACCTTTGACGCCGGTCGCAGTTTCAAAGACCGAGGCGACGGTAGGATCGTTGAGGTTACACATGCCCCAGGAAGGATTGCAAAATAGCGGAGACACTCGCTTCGGCGTGCAACAGCGGAACCTATTGCACCGAGTGTGGCCACCCGCGACATGCGGCGCAATACGGCCAGCGCGTCTTGCGCCCTTCTATGAGGCTTCTATGAGGCTCAGGAACGAAGGGGCAAGTTGTTTCTGAGCTCTCGCCCATGGCTGTGAACCGGCGGGCCGGATGCCCGACTCAACGCGGCAGCCTCGATGCCGGGATGGATCAAATGCCTACTCTTTCGGGGGCTTACAGATGACACTCACGGCGCAACAG
>CAZMMH010000526.1:0-1804 GCA_964567315.1 uncultured Gammaproteobacteria bacterium | reverse complement strand
ACCTGGATAACGGTGAGCAGAACCGCGACGGATCGGACCACAACCTGTCCTGGAACTGCGGCGTCGAGGGGCCGAGCGACGATCCGGCGGTGCTGGCCCTGCGCCGGCGTCAGGCGAAGAACCTGCTGGCGATCCTGCTGCTCAGCCAGGGCGTGCCGATGCTGCTGGCCGGGGACGAAATGCTGCGCAGCCAGCACGGCAACAACAATACCTGGTGCCAGAACAACGAGTTGGGCTGGCTCGACTGGCGGCTGGCGGAGCGGAACGCGGAGATGCTGGCCTTCGTGCGCGGCATGATCGCCCTGCGCAAGCGCCACCCGAGCCTGATGCGCCGCCACTTTCTCACCGGGCGCCGCCACGCCAACCAGCCCCTGCGCGACATCGAGTGGCACGGCACCCAGCTGGGCGCGCCGCGCTGGGGTGAGCTCGAGGCGCGCGAACTGGCCTTCACCCTGGCCGGGCGTTCGCCGGAGGAGGAGGTGCTGCACGTGATGCTCAACATGAGCGACCACGAGCTCGGCTTCGAGCTGCCGCACATCGAGGGCGGCCACTGGCACCGCGCGGTCGACACCTTCCGTCACGCTCCCGACGACCTGCTGGAGCCGGGGCGTCAGCCATTGCTGGTGGAGGAGCGCTGCGCGGTGGGCCCGCGCAGCGTGGTGGTGCTGGAACACCGCCTGCGGGAGTGAAGGCCGGCATCGCCGGCCGCCGGAATCACGCCTCCGGGTCGTCGGCCTCGTTTTCGTGGGCCGCTTCCGCGGCGGCCACCACCTCCACCGCGGCGGCGGGTGCCTCCGCCTCTTCCTCGCTATCCTCCTCGTCGGCTGCCGGCGCCGGCCTCTGCGGCATGAACACGACGGCGCCAAGGGGCGGTACGGTGATGGAGATGGAGTAGGGGCGGCCCATCCACTCCCGCGGTTCGGCGGGGATCGTCTCCTGGATGTTGCCCGTGTTGCTGCCGCCGTAGTAGGCGGAGTCGCTGTTGATGACCTCGCGGTAGTCGCACTCCTCGGGCACGCCGAGGCGGTAGTCGTGGCGCGGCACCGGGGTCAGGTTGACCACCACCAGCACGAAGTCGTCACCATCCCTACGCAGGAAGCTGAGCACCGACTGGTTGGCGTCGTGGCAGTCGATCCATTCGAAGCCCTGCCAGTCGAATTCCTGGCCGTACAGGGCCGGGGTGGCGCGGTAGAGGTGGTTGAGGTCCTGCACCAGCCGCTGCACGCCCTGGTGGAAGGGGAATTCCAGCACCCACCAGTCCAGCACCCCGGCACTGTCCCACTCGTGGCCCTGGCCGAACTCGGTGCCCATGAACAGCAGCTTCTTGCCCGGGTGGGTGAACATGTAGGTGTACAAGGCGCGCAGGTTGGCGAAGCGCTGCCATTCGTCGCCCGGCATCTTGTGCAGCATGGACTGCTTGCCGTGGACCACTTCGTCGTGGCTGAACGGCAGCATGAAGTTCTCGCTGAAGGCGTAGAGCATGCTGAAGGTCAGCTTGTCGTGGTGGTACTTGCGGTGCACCGGATCCTCGGCCATGTAGCTGAGGGTGTCGTTCATCCAGCCCATGTTCCACTTGATGTCGAAGCCGAGGCCGCCCAGGTAGGTCGGCTGGGTGATCGCCGGCCAGGCGGTGGACTCCTCGGCGATCATCAGAATGCCCGGGGCGCGCTCGTGGGTCACCGCGTTGAGCTCGCGCATGAAGTCGATCGCCTCCAGGTTTTCGCGCCCGCCGTGGCGGTTGGGGATCCACTCGGTGCGCGAGTAGTCGAGATAGAGCATGGAGGCAACCGCGTCAACGCGCAGA
>CAZMMH010000525.1:0-1814 GCA_964567315.1 uncultured Gammaproteobacteria bacterium | reverse complement strand
GGCGAGCATGGAGTCGAGGCCCCCGGAAATCAGGGCGGCCGCTTTGCGTTGCTGGGTCATGGTTCGGTCAGGGTGCAGCCGGATGTGGGACCGGCATTCTAGCGAAAAACGGCGGGCGCCGACACACCGGCGGCGCCCGCGGCGGCTCGCTCAGGGCTGGGCTTCGTCGTTCTGCTCCACCGACAGGTCGCCGGGATACTGGCGGTTGCCCTTGCCCTCGGCCAGGCGTACGCGCAGGCTGAGGTTGTTGCGCGAGTCGGCGTGACGCAGCGCCTCCTCGAGCTCGATCTTGCCCTCGCGGTAGAGGGTGAACAGGGCCTGGTCGAAGGTCTGCATGCCGCGGTCGGAACTCTGTTCCATGGCCTCCTTGATGTTGTCCACCTCGCCCTTGTGGATAAGTTCGGCCACGTAGGGTGTCACCAGCATCACCTCCACCGCCGGCAGGCGCTTGCCGTCCTTGCCCACGACCAGGCGCTGGGAGATCACCGCCCGCAGGTGCTGGGAGAGGTCGTCGAGCACCTGATGGTGGGCGCTGTCGGGGAAGAAGTTGATGACGCGCTCCAGGGTCTGATTGGCGTTGCTGGCGTGCAGGGTGGTCAGGCAGAGGTGGCCGGTTTCGGCGTAGGCAATGGCCTGCTGCATGGCGTCACGGTCGCGCACCTCGCCGATCATGATCACGTCAGGCGATTCGCGCATGGCGTTTTTCAGGGCCACCGCGTAGCTCACCGTGTCGAAGCCGATCTCGCGCTGGTCGACGATGGACTTCTTGTGCCCGTGGATGTATTCCAGAGGCTCCTCGATGGTGAGGATGTGCCCCGAGGTGCGCTGGTTGCGGTAATCGATCATCGAGGCGAGGGTGGTGGACTTGCCCGAGCCAGTGGCCCCCACCACCAGAATCATGCCCCGGGGCGCCATCACCAGCTGCTTGAGAATCTGCGGCAGGTGCAGCTCTTCGATCGATGGGATGTGGCTCTTGATGTAGCGCACCACCATCGCCACCTCGCCGCGCTGGCGGTAAATGTTGATGCGGAACCGGCCTTCATCCTCCATGGAGATGCCCAAATTCATCTCCCAGGTGGCCTCGAACGCCTTGGTCTGGCGGTCGTCCATCACGCTGTAGGCGAGCCGCTTGACCTCGTCCGACGCCAGCACGTGGTCGCTGACCGGGGTGGTAACACCCTCGACCTTGATGTTGATCGGCGCCCCGGCGCTGAAGAAGAGGTCGGAGGCCCCTCGGTCGATCATCATTTTCAGGTAGGGAACGATGTCCATGACGGTGCCTCGTGCAGGTAAGGGAGCGGTTTCAGTCCGTATACTTACAATATAAACGTAGATTTCGCCTGCGCACCCACGGTCAGGCAAAGGCTGTATACTTGCCGGTCACCTTGGAACCGTACCGATTACAACACGCTATGAGCTCACAACCGGCCTCCGGGCAGACCGCGGAAGCGGGCTACGACGTCTCCACCTTTCAAGGGCTGATCCTGGCGCTGCAGGACTACTGGGCGCGCCAGGGCTGCGTGCTGCTGCAGCCCCTCGACATGGAGGTGGGCGCGGGAACCTTCCATCCCGCCACCTTCCTGCGGGCGGTGGGGCCGGAACCGTGGGCGGCCGCCTACGTGCAGCCCTCGCGCCGCCCCACCGACGGGCGCTACGGTGAGAACCCCAACCGCCTGCAGCACTATTACCAGTTCCAGGTAATCATCAAGCCCTCGCCGCTGGAGATTCAGGAGCTCTACCTGGGCTCACTCAAGGCCCTGGGGATCGACTTGCTGGTGCACGACATCCGCTTCGTCGAGGACAACTGGGAATCG
>CAZMMH010000524.1:0-1814 GCA_964567315.1 uncultured Gammaproteobacteria bacterium | reverse complement strand
AGTTGGCCAAGCGCCCGTAGAGCTGCGCGTCCGCCTCGCCGGCGTTGATCTGGCGTAGCACCACCTGGGCGTGGGTCCAGGCCAGCTCGAACACGCGTTCGGCGAGGCGCCGATCCTGATACTTCTCGACCAGGCCCAGGGCCGCGCCGCGGCTGTCAGCGATACCGTAAACCAGGTCCACATTGGCTGTCTGTTCGGGATCGATGGTGACACGACAGCGAATGGCGACCACCGGGTCCAGCACCGAGCCCTGACTCCCGGTTAGCGCCGCGCCGTCCTCCATCGCCTGGGGCGCGGCGGCGGTGCGGCCTCGGCCGAGGAATCGGGCGCGGTCGGTCTCGAAGGAAATCACTTCGGCGTCCGCGTCGTGCACGGCCACCAGGTGGAGCATCCAGGGCGCCTGCTCGTCGCGGGAGCGGGGCCGCCGCGTGCAGAGGACGGCTCGGCGCGGCTCCAGGATCTCGGTCTGCACGAAGAGATTGCTGAACGCCGGGTGCAAGGCATCGGCGGCGGGGGCCGCCAGCACAACCTCGGCGTAGCTGGTAACCTCGATCGTCCGGCGCGCGCCGGATCGGTTGGTGATGCCCACCCGGCGCAGCTCGATATCGTCTTCCGGCGACACGGCGATCTCGGTATGGGTATCGAAATCGAAACCCTCACCGCGATCGCGGCGGCGAAACTCAGCGCGTCCTTCCGAGAAGATCGCCTCGTAGTGCTCCGCGCGCCGCAAAGTCGGCTGGTGCGCCGTGGACCAGACCGAACCGCTGTCGACGTCGCGCAGGTAACAGAAGGTGCCCCAGGGGTCGCGGGTGCTGTCCTCGCGCCAGCGGGTCACGGCCAGGTCCCTCCAGCGGCTGTAGCCGCCGCCCGCGTGGGTGACCATCAGGTGGTAGCGGCCGTTGGACAGCAGCTGCACCTCCGGGACCGGCGTGTCGGGCCTTTTGATCACGCGAATTGGGATCTCCGCGCCGCCCGCGGCGGACTCGATGGCGCCGGCTTCGGCGGTGTGGACATAGAACGCCGAGGCCCTGGGGATACGCTCCTGTAACAAGAGCAGGGTGGCCTGGAACAGCGGGTCCGATGCGAAGCGCTTCTGCATCGGACGGTCCAGCAGCCGATAGGCCAGGGCGAGCAGACTCATGCCCTGGTGATGGACCATGTAGGAGCGCAACACGGCGTGCGTCTCGCCGCGCCGCTGCCGGGCCGGGGTGTAGTCGATGGCCTCATGAAACCCGAAGCGCCCTTCCGCCCCCGCGGCGGCGAGCCGCTGCAGATTCCGGCACGCTGCCTCGGGCGCCACCATCAGCGCGAGTGCCGTGGCATAGGGGGCGACGACCAGGTCTTCTGCGAGCCCGCGTTTCAGCCCTAGTCCAGGCACGCCGAAGGCGCGGTACTGGTAGTTGAGGTGCACGTCCACCGTGTTGTAGCCGGATTCGGATATGCCCCAGGGCAGGCCGCCCTGCTGGCCGTACTCGATCTGCCGTGCGACTGCCGCCCGGGCGGTCTGGTCGAGCAGCGTGTGCTCGTAGGTCGGCATCACCAGTTGCGGCATCAGGTACTCGAACATGGAGCCGGCCCAGGAGAGCAGGATCGGCTCGCCGCCGGCGCTCGTCAGTCCACGCCCCAGGGCGAACCAGCTCTCCTGCGGCAGTTGTCCCTGGGCGATGGCGACGAACACGGCCAGGCGGGCCTCCGAGGCCAGCAGATCGTAGTAGCTCGCGTCCCGCCGCCGCTCGTCGAGGCTGTAGCCGATGCTCAGCAGATGCGATCCCTTGTCGTACAGGAACCCGTACTCCATGTCCGCCAGCTCCCCC
>CAZMMH010000523.1:0-1816 GCA_964567315.1 uncultured Gammaproteobacteria bacterium | reverse complement strand
AGGTCGCATCCAGCACTTTGAGCCCGCGCCGCGCGGCCTCGTCGACCACCGCACGGGAGACGCCGTGGGCACTGAAGATCAGCGTGGCGCCGTCGGGCACCTCATCGAGCTCCTCGACGAATACCGCCCCCTTGTCGCGCAAGTCCTCCACCACGAAGCGGTTGTGGACCACCTCGTGGCGGACATAGATCGGTGCGCCGAACACCTCGAGGGCCCGTTCGACGATCTCGATCGCCCGGTCGACGCCAGCGCAGAAGCCGCGCGGGTTGGCTAGGAGGATACGCATGGAGGGTCCTTGATTGGTTGGGCGGTTGATCGGGTAATCGGTTGGTTCGTTAATTCGTTGACTCGTTAATTCGCCAAGGACGCTACCCGATTAACCAGTCAGCCAGAAAAATTGTACCGCGCGACGGGCCCCGGGTTTCACCGTCAATCGGCAGGGTTTTCCACCTTGACGATCTCCACCGAGAAGGTCAGTTCGTGGCCGGCCAGCGGGTGGTTGAGGTCGACCTTCACCTGGTCGCCCTCCAGTTCCAGGATGCTGCCGGGGACCTCATCGCCGGCCGGGGTACCGAAGCCGATCACCATGCCCGGCTCCAGCGCCATCTCCTCGGGAAAGTCGCTGCGCGGCATCAGGTGTACGTTGGCCGGGTCGCGGTAGCCGAAGGCGTCCCGCGGGTCGATCCGCAGCACCTGCTGTTCGCCCTCGGCGAGGCCGAGCAGGGCCAGTTCCAACCCCTGCACCAGGTTGCCGTCACCCATGGTGAAGGTGAACGGCGTACCCGCCTCGGTGCCGTCGGCGTGGGTGCCGTCCTCCAGGGTGAGTGAGAAGTGCATGGAGACCCGGCTGCCCGGCCCTATGGTTCCGCTCATGCCTATGCCCTCCGCGGGCCACGCAGGCCGTCCAGAATCAGCAGCCCCACCCCGACGGTAATCGCCGAATCGGCCAGGTTGAAATAGGGAAAGTAGTGCGGGCCGTAGTGAAAGCCGATGAAGTCGACCACGTAGCCGTGCACCACCCGGTCGAGCATGTTGCCCCAGGCGCCGCCCAGGACCAACGCCAGCCCGGCGGATGCCAGGCGTTCCGTCGGCTTGAGCCGGCTCAGCCAGAAGACGATCAGCCCACCCACCACCACCGCCAGCAGGACGAAGAACCAGCGCTGCCAGCCGCCGGCCTCGTTGAGGAAACTGAAGGCGGCGCCGCGATTGTAGGCCAGGGTGAAGTCCAGGAACGGCGCCAGCACCCACGGCCGGTGCAGTTCGAGGGCGCTCTGCGCCCAGACCTTGACCAACTGGTCGAGCAGGATCACCAGCCCGGCGAGCCCCAGCCAGCGCGGCATCAGGCGAAGCGCCTCGTCTCGCCGGCAGCGGCCACGTTCTCCACGCAGCGGCCGCACAGCTCCGGGTGCTCGGCGTGGCTGCCCACGTCCTCCCGGTGGTGCCAGCAGCGCACGCATTTGGCGTGGTCGGTGGGCGCCACCGTCACCCACAACTCGTCGTTGTTGCTCAGGGTGAAGTGGATCGCGTCCTCCGGCGGGGTCTCCACCGGGTGGATCCGGGCGTAGGAGGTGATCAGCACGAAGCGCAGCTCATCCTCCAGCCGGGCCAGGCGGTCGTGCAGCTCGCGGCCGCAGTAGAGGTCGACCTCGGTGTCCAGGGCCGAACCGATCCCGCCGGCCACGCGCAGGCGCTCGATCTCCTTGTTCACCGCCTCGCGCACCTCGATCACCTCGCCCCAGTAGTCGAGGCCCATGCCGTCGGCCGTGTCGACCGAGGGGAACTCGTACCAGGTGGCGAAGAACACCGAGTCCGTCTG
>CAZMMH010000522.1:0-1823 GCA_964567315.1 uncultured Gammaproteobacteria bacterium | reverse complement strand
GATGTTGACGTTCCAGCCGTGGGAGACCTCCCGCGCCACCGCCTTGTCGCTGATGCGAATCTCTAGGATGTCGTCTTCGACGTGAAAGGCGATGTCCGGCTGAGCTCGCCCTGTCCGCAACCGACGCGATCGAAACAATCCGCGCCAGGGGGCGCTGCCCCCTGGACCCCCGGTCAAGGGAAAACACTCGACACTAAAGGGAATCCTGGGCCAGACGGAAGCCGAGGGCGTCGCACCGGCCGTCCGGCGTGTACCAGGTCCGGAACGCAGAGCGAACCCAGCGCGGCTTGGAGTACCAGGAGCCGCCCCGGGACACCCGGGAGCCGGCAGAATTCTTGCCTACATGTTCCAGCTCGGCGCCACCGTAATCAAAGTCATACACCGAGCCAGTCCACTCAATGACATTCCCGTGCATGTCGTACAGCCCCCAGGGGTTGGCCGGAAAGCTCCCTACCGGCGAGGTCGCTTTGCCATTCCAACGCCCGCCGCAGCCCAAGCAATTGGCGTTGGCATGACCGATCCGCGGGCCCCACCAGTACGCCGTCTGCGTGCCCGCCCGGCACGCATACTCCCATTCCGCCTCCGTCGGCAGCCGGCAGCGCCAGCCGCTCTGCGCGCTCACCCAGTCCGCATAACGCACCGCGTCGTCCCAGTCGACATGCACCACCGGGTGGTCGTCGCCCGCCCATTCCGGCGGCTCCGGTAGGTCGCGATCCACCGCCCGGCAGTAGCGCGCGTACATCGCCCAGGTCACCGGGGTCTTCATCAGAGCGAAGCCGCCCACCTCAACCCAGTGCTGACGCTCGCAGTCCTCGCGCCCTTCCTCGTCCTCCGGCGAGCCCATCAAAAACCGCCCGCCCTCGAGCCAGACCCAGTCCTCCGCGTCCAGCCCCAGCGCCTCGCCACCGCAGCGCGGCGCCGGGATGCGCTGCACCGGGGACGCGGCGGGGCGGACGGGATGGGCTTGTCCCGTTCCCGACTGCCCATCAAGCGCCGCCAAAAACGCCCCCGTACTCTGCGGACGCTGCGCCCGATGCGGCTGCATCGCCGCCGCGATGGCCGTGCGCAGACGCTCGCTCACCCCCGCCGGGTACTCGAGCACCGCACCCTGCGAGAGCTCGTACGCCTCGGGCGGCTCGCGCCCGCTGAGCAGGAAATAGAGCACCGCCCCCAGGGCGTAGATGTCCGTGTAGGGGCCCACATGGGTCCCTTTGCCGTATTGCTCCAGCGGCGCATAGCCGTGGGTGAAGGCGGCTGCGCTCTGCGTGCGCGCGGCCACGTAGTCCCGGGCAAGACCAAAGTCGATCAGCACCGGCTCGCCGCTTCCTCGCAGCAGGACGTTGCGCGGGTGCAGGTCGCGGTGGATCAGTCCCTCGCCGTGCAGGTAGCCCAGCGCCTCGCCCAGCGGGCGGATCAAGCCGAGCGCCGCGCCTTCCGCCAGCCGCCCCCCGGCCGCCGCCACGTGGGCGTCCAGCCGCTCGCCCCGCTCCAGGCGCAGCACCAGGTATTCGGTGTTGTTCTCCCCGAAGCGGTCGATCACCCCGACGATGTGGCGGTGGTGCAGCCGCAGCAGCCGCCGGGCCTCGTCGCGGAAGTGGGCCTTGAGCTTATTCAGTGCCTCGCCGCGCGGGCCGGTGACGAGGGTGGTGGCACCGGTCAGGCGCTGGCAGAGCTGGCTGTCGCTGGGAAACAGCTCCTTGACGGCCACCTCGGCCTCGAAGTCGCGGTGCCAGCCGCGGTAGGTGATGGCAAAGCCGCCCCGGCCCAGGCGCTGCGCGCCATGGAGAGCGAAGCGAGGGCGCGTAGTCCCCGGTAGGCGTAGG
>CAZMMH010000521.1:0-1830 GCA_964567315.1 uncultured Gammaproteobacteria bacterium | reverse complement strand
ACATCGGCGACGTGAACAAGGCCGCCTCCAGCTTCAACACCGAGAAGCTGTTGTGGCTCAACCAGCACTACATCAAGAGCGCCGAGCCGGGCCGCATCGCCCACCTGCTTTCCGTGCACATGGGCGACCTCGGCATCGATCCGTCGGTCGGCCCCGAACTGGTGGCGGTGGCCGAGGCCCAGCAGGAGCGGGCCAAGACCCTGGTGGAGATGGCCGAGATCAGCGCCTTCTTCTATCGCGACTTCGACGACTACGACGAGGCGGCGGCGAAGAAGAACCTGCGCCCGGTGGCCCTGGAGCCCCTGCTCAAGGCGCGCGAGCTGCTGGAGGCGCTGCCCGAGTGGACCGCGGAGGCGATCCACGCCGCGGTGGAGCAGGCGGCCGAGGCCCTGGAGCTGAAGATGGGCAAGGTGGCCCAGCCCCTGCGGGTGGCGGTGGCCGGTCGCGCCGCCTCGCCGGGCATCGACGTCACCCTGCACCTGGTCGGCCGCGAGGCAACCCTGCGCCGGGTCGAGCGCGCCATCGACTTCGTGCGCGCCCGCGCCGAAGAGGGCTGACGGATTCGCCGGGCCGACACCCGGCCATACTGGATTGATATAAGGTCGCACTCCATGGCCAGCAACGACGCCAACACCCCCAGCAACTTCATCCGCGCGGTGATCGACGAGGACCTGCGCAACGGCAAGAACGACGGCCGCGTGGCCACCCGCTTCCCGCCGGAGCCCAACGGCTACCTGCACATCGGCCACGCCAAGTCGATCTGCCTCAACTTCGGCATCGCCCGCGACTACCATGGCCGCTGCAACCTGCGCTTCGACGACACCAATCCGCACAAGGAGAACATCGAGTTCGTCACCTCGATCCAGGACGACGTGCGCTGGCTGGGCTTCGAGTGGGGCGACAAGGTCTTCTACGCCTCCGACTACTTCGAACAGCTCTACGGTTTCGCGGTGGAACTGATCGAGAAGGGACTGGCCTACGTCTGCGACCTCTCCGCCGAGGAGACCCGCGCCTACCGCGGCACCCTCAAGGAGCCGGGGCGCAACAGCCCGTTCCGCGAGCGTTCGGTCGAGGAGAACCTGGAGCTGTTCCGGCGCATGCGCGGCGGCGACTTCGAGGACGGCGCCAAGGTGCTGCGGGCCAAGATCGACATGGCCTCGCCCAACATGAACCTGCGCGACCCGACTCTCTACCGCATCCGCCACGGTGTGATCCACCACCAGACCGGGGCGGAGTGGTGCATCTACCCGATGTACGACTTCACCCACCCCATCTCGGATGCCCTGGAGGGGATCACCCACTCGCTCTGCACCCTGGAGTTCGAGGATCACCGCCCGCTGTACGACTGGGTGCTGGACAACATCAGCGTCGGCTGCCACCCGCAGCAGATCGAGTTCTCGCGCCTCAACCTGCAGTACACGGTGATGAGCAAGCGCAAGCTGACCCAGCTGGTGGACGAGGGCTTCGTCGAGGGCTGGCACGACCCGCGCATGCCCACCATCGCCGGCATGCGTCGACGCGGCTTCACCCCCGCCTCGGTGCGCGAGTTCTGCGACCGCATCGGCATCACCAAGTCCGACAACTCCATCGAGATGGGGCTGCTGGAGGACTGCGTGCGCAGCGACCTCAACGACAACGCGCCGCGGCGTATGGCCGTGCTGCGGCCGCTGAAGATCGTGCTGGAGAACTACCCCGAGGAGCAGGTGGAGGCGCTGGAGGCGGCCAACCACCCGCAGAACCCGGACATGGGCACGCGCACGGTGCCCTTCTGCCGGGAGCTCTACATCGACGCCGAGGACTTCCGCGAGGAGGCGTCGAAAAAGTTCAAGC
>CAZMMH010000520.1:0-1831 GCA_964567315.1 uncultured Gammaproteobacteria bacterium | reverse complement strand
ATCGAGACCACGAACTCCTTCACCGCCTCGAAGGTTTCGTCGGGCAGCCAGACGTCGCCGCCGTACAGCCCGTTGGCCTTCTCGCCGGCAAACACCTCCATCCAGGCGATCGAACGCTCGCCGCCGTAGGCCTTGTCCACCGAGGCGTCCACCACCTTGCGCATCACCGGGGTGATGTCCACGCCGATGCCGTCGCCCTCGATGAAGGGAACGATCGGCCGGTTCGGCACGTTGAGGGAGTTGTCCGGGTTGACGGTGATCTTGTCGCCGTCCGCCGGCACCTGGATCTTGTCGTAGGCCATGGGCGGGGTCCTTGTAGCAGGGAAAAAACTGCGCGCATTCTACCACCGGCGGCCTCGCCGCGCTGGCCAACCCCCATGGGGACCCGGCGAAGACGCTGAAGACAGCGAAAAACCCGTTGCAGGTGCGCCCGCCCGCGGCCCCCGCGGATCGCAACGGCCATCTGCAACCCGAGCTTTTTGCCTTTCCGCCCTTTTCCGGGTTTTCGGTGTCTTCGGTGCTTCCAAGAGGCCCTTTCCACCGGCAACCCCGCGACGACGTCACTTCCGGTAGACTTTGGCTTTTACAGCAGCCGTGACAGCGAGCCGATGAGCGATATCGACAAGCGCCCCCATCTCACCGTCGCCGCCGTGGTCGAACGCGACGATCACTTTTTGCTGGTGGAGGAGATCGCCGACGGGGCCCGGGTCTACAACCAGCCGGCCGGCCATATGGAGGGCGGCGAGAGCATCGTCGAGGCCTGTATCCGCGAGACCCTGGAGGAGACCGGCTGGCACTTCCGCCCGCACCACGTGGTCGGCGTCTACCGCTGGCAGCGGCCCGGCAGCGACCTGAGCTTCCTGCGCTTCGCCCTGGCCGGCGAGGTCTTCGGCCACGAGGCCGAGCGGCCGCTGGACGAGGGCATCCTGCGCAGCGTCTGGCTCAGCCGCGAGCAGATGCTTGCCCCGGAGATCGCCCTGCGCAGCCCCATGGTCATGCGCTGCGTCGACGACTACCTGGCCGGCCACCATTACCCGCTTGACCTGCTGCGGGAGGTGATCGATGTCTAGGCTGCCGCTCACCCTGCTTGCCGCATCGCTGCTCGCCGGCTGCGCCCAGTTCGACATCAAGCGCATGCCCGACTACCACAAGTTCGACATCTGCTACGGCTACACCTGCGCCCAGCACGCCGAGACCGGCCTCAGCAAGGCCCAGTGGGCCAAGGTCCGGGCGATCTTCCGCCCGGCGCCCAAGACCCCGGCGGAGGAGCGCAAGCGCATCGCCCTGGCCGTCGGCGAGATGGAGAGGATCGTCGGCCCCATGACCGGCACCGCCCACGACCTGCCCATGGATCTCGCCGGGCTGGGCAAACCGGGCCAGATGGACTGCATCGACGAGGCCACCAACACCACGGCCTACCTGGCGATGATGGAAAAGGACGGCCTGTTCCGTTTCCACAAGGTGACCGGCCCCGCCCAGCGCGGCTTCTTCTTCCTGTTCGGCTGGCCCCACAGCACCGCGGCGGTGATCGATACCACCACCGGCAAGAAGTACGCGGTGGACTCCTGGTTCGGCGCCAACGGCGATCCGGCCTTCGTGGTGCCGATGCGTACCTGGCTCGGCGGCTGGCGCCCCAAGGGCTACGAAGAGTCGATCCTTTGAGCCGGGCGCTGCGCGTCATCGTCGGCCTCTCCGGCGGCGTCGACTCCTCGGTCGCCGCCTGGCTGCTCAAGCAGCACGGCTTCGTGGTCGAGGCCCTGTTCATGAAGAACTGGGAGGAGGACGACGACGCCGGGCACTGCAGCGCCGCCGATGATCTGGCCGACGCCCG
>CAZMMH010000519.1:0-1836 GCA_964567315.1 uncultured Gammaproteobacteria bacterium | reverse complement strand
GGCGCTGCTGCTCCAGCGGCAGGCCGTTGATCTCGACCACGTTGTCGAGCATGCGGGTGAACACCCCGACCGCCTGGCGGAAGGTCTCCCAGTCGAAGTGGGCCTTGTCGGTGAACGGATCGAGCACGAACTTGGTGAGGTTGATGGAGCCGAGCAGGCAGGAGCCGTAGGGCGGCAGGCCCTGCTCGCCGCAGTTGTGGGCGTGCAGGCCATTGGCATCGAAGGTGTTGATGCCGGGCACCTGAACGTCGTAGACCTCTTCGATGCCGGCGGTCTCGACGGCCTCGACACGGGCGACGAAGCGCTCGCGGTTGAGGGCGCGTTTGTAGCCGCCAAGCAGTGCGCTCAGGCGGGCGGCCTTGTCGCTGTCGGCGAAGCCGATCACGGTCTGAAAGCGGGCCAGATTCTCGCCGCCGATCACCAACTCGTGCTGCGGCTGCGTAAGGTATTCGGCCTGGCCGCCCTTGCCGTCGGGCAGAACCGAGGTGCCGGCGGGACGGCGCTCGCGGTAGAGCGTCGAGGCGATGCCCAGGCGCAGCAGCATCCGCTGCACGGCCTCCAGGCGATCGCTGTCGGACTGCGCGAGGCGCACGGAAACGCCCTTAGCCTGCGAACCCTGGACGGAACCGTCGGCATCGAACAACCCCCGCAGGAAGCCGCGGTAGAACTCGCTGGAGGCCTTCTCCACCTCGGCGGTCACCGCCTTGTGGCCGGGGCGCATGCCGAGATCGAAAGCCAGATCGCGGATCGCGGCGGTGGACAGACGGAATTCATTGCGGGCGGGAATGGCCATCCAGCCGTTGAAGTCGGCGCGGTGCGGCAGCGCCTGGGCGGCCTGCAGGGCCTCGGCCATCACCGCCTGCGGGCCGCTGCCGAGGTGGGCGGCGGCGCCGTTGGCCACGGCCTGCTGCCGCCAGACCGAGAGAATCGCCGCATCGCTCTTGAGGGTCCCGTCGCCGACCAGCAGACCCATCAGGTAGCCCTCGCCGTGGCCGTACTTGCCGGCCCAGGCGGCGTTGGCACGGTGGTCGTTGAGCAGCACGCGATCACCGGCGCGCAACTGGCCGGCCTCGCACCACTCGGTCTCGGTGGTGTGGCGGCTGAACTGGCTCACCCGGCGCACGCGGTGGTCACGGGTAAGGCGCAGTTTGTAGCCCTCGGCGGTGCGCAGCTCGACCACCGGCTTGGTCGCGGTCTTGAAGAAACCCTCAACACCGCTGGCGTGGGCCTGACCGTCGATACGGGCGATGAAGGGCTGGCCGATGAGTTCGGCGACCTGACGCGGGCCGGACTCGGTCTGCACCCAGGTATCGGCGGTGACGCAGGGGTTGGTGGCGCGGATGTTCTCGCACCACCAATTGTTGTTCATCTTGTTGTACTCGTCGATCAGGATGAAGCCCGGCTCGGCGTAGTCGTAGGTGGAGGACATGATCACGTCCCACAGGCGGCGGGCGCGCACGGTCTTGTAGACCTTGCAGGCGACCAGGCCGTCCTCGTTGACCACGTAGTCCTGGGCGTTGGGGCGCTCGCGCCAGATCACCTGCTCCGGGTCGTTCAGGTCGAGCTTGTCGACCTCGGCCTCCTTGGCGGTGACCGGGAAGGCCAGCGGCCACTGGGCGTCGGCCTTGACCGCCTCCATGAAGTCGCGGGTGATCAGCAGCGAGAGGTTGAACTGGCGCAGGCGGCCGGCCTCGCGCTTGGCGCGGATGAAGTCGATCACGTCCGGGTGGCCGACGTCGAAGGTGGCCATCTGCGCGCCGCGGCGGCCGCCGGCGGACGAGACGGTGAAACACATCTTGTCGTAGATATCCATGAAGGACAGCGGGCCGGAGGTGT
>CAZMMH010000518.1:0-1837 GCA_964567315.1 uncultured Gammaproteobacteria bacterium | reverse complement strand
CGGCATGCTGCTGGTGGTGGTGGCCGGCGACGCCTTCATGTTCATGGTGGCCTGGGAGCTGATGTCGCTCTCCAGCTACTTCCTCGTGGCCTTTCAGCACGAGCACGCCGCCAACCGCCGCGCCGCCTTTCTCTATCTGTTGATGGCCCATGCCGGCGGCCTGCTGATCCTGTTCGCCTACGGCGTACTCGCGGCCCACGCCGGCGGCTTCTCCTTTGCCGCCATGCGCGCCGCAAGCATCCCGGCGCCCTGGGCCTCCGTCGCCTTCGCCCTGGCCTTCGTCGGCTTCGGCATGAAGGCGGGCCTGGTGCCGCTGCACGCCTGGCTGCCGGAGGCCCACCCGGTGGCGCCGTCCCACGTCTCGGCGCTGATGTCGGGGGTGATGCTCAAGGTGGCGGTTTACGGCTTCGTGCGTGTCGCCTTCGACCTGCTCGGCCACCAGATCCAGGCCGGATGGGGCATCAGCGCGCTGCTGGTGGGCAGCATCACGGCCCTGCTCGGGGTCCTCTATGCCAGCGTGCAGAGCGATCTCAAGCGGTTGCTGGCCTATTCGTCGATCGAGAACGTCGGCATGATCTTCATCGCCCTCGGCCTGGCGCTGCTGTTCCTCGGTACCGGCCACGCCACCCTCGGTTACCTGGCGCTGGTGGCTGGTCTCTACCACGCCTGCAACCATGCGTTGTTCAAGGGGCTGTTGTTTCTCGGCGCCGGCGCGGTGCTGCAGCAGTCCCACGAGCGGGACCTGGAGCGCATGGGCGGCCTGCTCCGGCGCATGCCCTGGACCGGTCTGATGATGCTGGTCGGCTGCCTCAGCATCGCCTCGCTACCGCCGTTCAACGGCTTCGTCTCCGAATGGCTGACCCTGCAGGCGGCGCTGCAGGGGGTGGTGCTAGACAACGGCGTGCTGCGCATCCTGGTGCCGATCGCCGCGGCCATGCTGGCGCTGACGGCGGCCCTGGCCGCCGCCACCTTCGTCAAGGCCTACGGTGTCGCCTTCCTCGGCCAGCCGCGCGGCCGCCATGTGCGCCACGCCCGCGAGGCCGATCGCGGCATGCGCGGGGCGATGGCCCTGCTGGCCCTGCTCTGCCTCGCCCTCGGCGTGTTGCCCACCTGGTTCATCGGCCTGCTCGATGCGGTGCCGCGCAGCCTGTTCGGCACCGGGCTGCCCTTTGCGGTGGCCGAGGGCTGGCTCTGGCTCACCCCCAGCGGCGCTGCCCGCGCCAGCTACAGCGCGCCGCTGGTGCTGCTGGCGATCGGCCTTGCCTGGCTGGTCGCCTGGCTCGTGTTGCATCCCCACCGTGGCCAGGCCGTGCGCCGCGGCGCGCCGTGGGACTGCGGCTTCGGCCCGCTCAACAGCCGCATGCAGTACACCGCCGCCGCCTTCGCCATGCCGATCCGACGCATCTTCCGGCCGGTGTGGCGGATCGACGAGCAGCTGGAACGTACGGTCGATTCCGCCAGCGGCCGGGTCACCGGTCTGCGTCACAGCCTGACCATCGGCGACCGTGCCTGGACCCTGCTGTACGAGCCGCTGGGGCGCTGGGTGCTGCTGGCGGCGCGCCGCGTCAGCCGTATGCAGACCGGCAACATCCGCGGCTACCTGGCCTACTCCTTCTTCACCCTGCTGTTCCTGCTATGGCTGATCAGCTGATACTCGAGTGGCTGTTGGCCCTGTTGCAGACGCTGCTGTTCGCGGCGGGCGCGCCCCTGTTCGCTGGCTGGGTCAAGCGACTGAAGTGCGGCCTGCAGAATCGCCGCGGCCCCTCGCTGTTGCAGCCCTACCGCGACCTGTGGAAGCTGATGCGCAAGCAGGTGGTACTGGCGGAGGAGGCCTCGC
>CAZMMH010000517.1:0-1838 GCA_964567315.1 uncultured Gammaproteobacteria bacterium | reverse complement strand
CGGTGCAGAGACGCGGCGTCTTCTTCGGCGGCTGCAAGCCGTGGAGAACGTCGGGGGCGGGCAATCGCAATGTGCCTGCCACCCGTCGCATAGGCCCACGCAGAGGCGTTTGTGACACTCGCTCAATGGGGAAGGAGCGGAAAGGCGCATGCCAGGGGGTCGTCAAACCCGAGCGCAGGAAACCCGCCGAGAGTCAACGTCGGCGCCGGGATGAAGGTGCTGCACTTGTTGCTGCATTGTCCCTATGCGGATCTGCCAAACGCCGGGGCCTGGATTCAGGACACGGCCGAGGGCAGCCGGAGTACGGTCTGTCGCGGTCAGCGCAGAGCTTCGGGCAGCCCCGCTGGGAGGGCGCGTCTAGGCTTCACAGGGGGACCGTCTCGTCATCGCCGCCACAGCATCCTGGAACTGGCCGAGCCAGGTCACGAGGGGCACGACCGGGGGCAGGATGAGATAGCCGATCTGGTAGGCGAGCGCGAGCAGCTCGTAACCCCAGGGGGCGAAGCCGAGCATGGCGCGGGCGTCCGCGTGCATCTGGAAGGCCAGGACCTTGAGCAATGCCGTCGCGACACCAAAGAGCTGCACGCCGAAAAGCATCAGCATCCCCACCAGCCAGCGCAGCGCCCGGACCCCGTCGTCGCCGGGCGTGGCGAGCACCAGCGCCGTGTAGAGCGGCACGCAGTAGCCGTATGCGAGCGGGTTCAAGGTGAAGACCACGTCCCCTGTCGCTGTGCCGTGCGCCGCGGGAACGGTGACGGCGAGGTGCGTGATCACCTCCAGCTGGTTGCCACTCGGTCCGACCCGCTCGATGAGCGCGGGAAAGAGCCCCGTCATCAGGGCATCGATGCTCGCCGCCAGCGGCACGACGAAGAGAATCGACAGGAAATACCAGGCCCCGAAGCAGATCGGCAGCCACACCAGCACGCGGAGAATGAACCGCTGCAGCCCGCTCACGCCGCTTCTCCTGCTCGCGCCGGCTCGTCCCCCCGTCGCGACACCCAGCGCAGCCAGACGAGGAAGACGACCAGGACGTCCAGCATGATCAGGGCCTGCCAGAGGTAGAGATGCGCCCACTCGAACGCCGTGCGGCTCCATTGGCCGAGATAGAACAGGCTGATGATCCGCACCAGGTTCAGCACTTGGATCGTCACCGTCCCGCCGATGATGCCGATCAGCTTGTCCAGCCAGGCGGCAGGGAACGCCACCATGGCGGCAACGAGGACGATCCCCGCCTCGACCCCGTTGCAGCCCGATTCGATCGACACGGCAAAGCCGGTCGCAGCATCGGCAATGACCTTGCCGTGCGCGGCGACGTGCGTGTCCCAGAGCTGCATGAGGAACGCACTGACCTTGGCCACGGCCGATGTAAACGGGATCACGAATGCCTGCTGCCCGACGGTTGTGAGCTCCGCCGTGAACAGCAGCAGCAGGACGACGAAGAAGATCAGGAGAAAACGCGGGGTCATGGCAATGGCTTCGTCACCTGGCCGTCAGGTCTGAGTTACTGTCTCCAGGCTGTCCTGATCGCCCGGCAGCGGTTGCAGGTGGGAGTTTCGCAGAAGGCTGAGTCCGAGGCCAACGGCTTGCGACCTCTACCGCCGCAGTAGCGGCTCCGTCAGCCGGGAGGCGAGTCACTCGGTGATGATTTCCCGCACCGATGCGGAGGCCTCCGGCGTACTGCTCGGGTGCGAAGTGCCATTGCACACGCCGGACGTATCGGATGTCACCACTGTCTCCTCTGTGGGGCGGAGCGGCCGCTCAGCATCGCATGCCGAGCGGCACTTTTGGGTCGAAAGCACCCATTCGGGTCCAATGCAAGTCCGGCGTCTGTGGGGGCT
>CAZMMH010000516.1:0-1840 GCA_964567315.1 uncultured Gammaproteobacteria bacterium | reverse complement strand
GACACCCGCATCCTGGTGATCCTGGTCACCAACGAGCGCGAGGTGCAGAACCGCATCATCCAGGCCGAGCGCCAATACGCCGAGAGCGAACTGCGCGAGGTGGCCAATTTCCTCAACGCTCACTACATGGGGCAGGACATCCACGGGGTGCGCGACCAGTTGATGCGCGAGCTGCGCGAGGCGCGTGAGAATCTCAACCAGCTGATGCTGAGCGCGGTGGAGATGGCCGAGAAGGCCTTTGACCAGGAGGGCGAGCGGGGCGAGGATTTCGTGCTCGCCGGCGAGAACAACCTGATCGGCAGCGACGGTCTCAGCGACGTGGCCCAGCTGCGCCAGCTGTTCGAGGCCTTCAACCGCAAGCGCGACGTACTCGGCGTGCTCGACCACTGCCTGCGCGCCGACGGCGTGCAGATCTTCATCGGCGAGGAGTCGGGCTACCAGGCCTTCGACGGCTGCAGCCTGGTGACCGCGCCCTATTCGGTGGACGGCCAGAGCCTGGGCGTGCTCGGGGTGATCGGACCGACCCGCATGGCCTACGAGCGGGTGATCCCGATCGTCGACGTGACGGCCAAACTGCTTGGCGCGGCCTTGAATCCCCGTAATTGATCCCAATATTTTCGCCAAATCCCTGCTTCAGTGCGGGGCAACGGCTCGTGTAGCGAAATTCGGAGCAGTTTTGCATGAGTAAGAAAGAGACCCCCGATCAGGAATTTGAGCAACGGCCTGGCGACCACGAAGGGACCGAACAGGCCGATCCCGGCGAGACCGTGGAGGTGGCGCTGGAGGAGGCCGAAAGCCTTACCACCCTGCTGGAGGATGCGCGCAGCAAGGCCGACGAGCACTGGAACGAGCTGCTGCGGGCCCGGGCCGAGATCGAAAACCAGCGGCGGCGCTTCGAGCGCGAGCTGGAGAACGCCCACAAGTTCGCCCTGGAGAAGTTTTCCGGCGAGCTGTTGGCCGTGGCCGACAGCCTGGAGCTGGCAGTGAACGCCGCCAATCAGGAAGGGGCCAGCGTCGAGGGCCTGCGCGATGGCAGCGAGCTGACCCTGAAAATGCTGCTGCAGGTACTGGAAAAGCACGGCGTGCGTCAGGTCGATCCGGCGGGCGAGAAGTTTGATCCCCAGCACCACGAGGCGATGTCCATGCAGCCGTCGGCGGAGGCCGAGCCCAATTCGGTGCTGTTCGTGGTGCAGAAGGGCTATCAGCTCAACGAGCGCCTGATCCGCCCGGCGCGGGTGGTGGTGGCGAAGGCGCCGGAAGGGGCTTGAAGTCGTACGCGGTGGCCCCAATTGTTACCGGCAGTATTGGGAATTCAATAAATTAGAGAACGTTGATTGTCGCGCAGACGGCAATTCTGGCGAACGGAGAGCGACCATGGGAAAGATTATCGGCATTGACCTCGGCACCACCAACTCGTGCGTGGCCGTGATGGAGAGCGGCAAGCCGCGGGTGATCGAGAACAGCGAGGGCGACCGCACCACCCCCTCCACGGTCGCCTTCAGCGAGGACGGCGAGGTGCTCGCGGGCCAGTCGGCCAAGCGCCAGGCGGTGACCAACCCGCAGAACACCTTCTACGCGGTCAAGCGCCTGATCGGCCGCCGCTTCGACGAGGAAGTGGTCCAGCGCGACATCAATCTGGTGCCCTACAAGATCGTCAAGGCCGACAACGGCGACGCCTGGGTCGAGAGCCGCGGCAAGAAGATGGCCGCGCCGGAGATCTCGGCCAAGGTGCTGCAGAAGATGAAGAAGACCGCCGAGGACTACCTCGGCGAAGCGGTGACCGAAGCGGTGATCACCGTGCCGGCCTACTTCAACGACTCCCAGCGCCAGGCGACCAAGG
>CAZMMH010000515.1:0-1843 GCA_964567315.1 uncultured Gammaproteobacteria bacterium | reverse complement strand
CTGTTCGGCGGCGCCGGGGTGGGCAAGACGGTGCTGATCATGGAGTTCATGCACGCCATCGTCGCCCTGCACCGGGGCGTTTCGGTCTTCGCCGGGGTCGGCGAGCGGATCCGCGAGGGCCACGAGTTATGGCACGACCTGCGCGCCGCCGGGGTGATGGAGCAGTCGCTGCTGGTCTTCGGCCAGATGGACGAGTCGCCGGGGGTGCGCTTCCGCGTCGGCCTTTCCGCCCTGACCTATGCCGAGTACCTGCGCGACACCCTGGGCAAGGAGGTGCTGCTGCTGATGGACAACGTGTTCCGCTTCGTCCAGGCCGGCAGCGAGGTGTCGACCCTGTTGGGGCGGATGCCCGCCACCGTGGGCTACCAGCCCACCCTGGGCACCGAGGTGGCGGAGCTGGAGGACCGCATCACCTCCACCGCCCGCGGCGCGATCACCGCGGTGCAGGCGGTCTACGTGCCGGCCGACGACATGAGCGACCCGGCGGTGGCCACCATCCTCGGCCACCTGGACACCACGGTGATCCTCTCCCGCGCCCAGACCGGCCGCGGCATCTACCCGGCGGTGGACCCGCTGCGTTCCGGCTCCAAGCTGATGGACCGCCACACCCTGGGCGACCGCCACTACGCCATCGCCAACGGCGTGCGCGAACACCTCGCCCGTTACCAGGAGCTGGAGGACATCATCACCATGCTCGGCATCGAGGAGCTCTCTGAGGCCGACCGGCGCATCGTGCTGCGCGCGCGCAAACTGGCCCGCTATCTCTCCCAGCCGTTCCACGTCACCGCCGACCACACCGGCATTGCCGGCGTCAGCGTACCGCTGGAACAGGCCCTGGACGACTGCGACGGCTTCCTCTCCGGGCGCTTCGACCACCTTGACGAGGAGCAGTGCTACATGCGCGGTACCATGCAGGGGGTGACATGAAGACTTTCACCCTCAGCCTGCAATCCACCACCCAGTTCGAGACGGTCGAAAAGGTCAGCGACTTCGTCGGCGAGGACCTGAGCGGCAGCTTCGGCATCCGCGCCGGCCACGAGCGCATGCTCACTTCCCTGGTCTTCGGCCTGGCCCGCTTCCGCGTCGGCAACGGCCCCTGGGAGTTCCTGGCCCTGCCCGGCGCCATGCTCTACTTCGTCGACAACACCCTCAAGCTCACCACCCGCCACTATCTGCGCGACGCCGACTACGCCCGCATCAGCGCGGCCCTGGAGGCGGAGCTGCTGGACGAGGAGGAACACCTGCACGACATGAAGCAGAGCCTGCACCGGATGGAGGAGGAGATGCTCAAGCGCCTGTCGCACCTGGGCCGCCACGGGGAGGCCGGGCGATGACGGAGAGCGAGCGCGACCGGCTGCGCCATCGGGTGGAACTGCAGGCCAAGCGCATGCGCAAGGCCGAACGCGACCGCGGCAGCCTGCTCCAGCAGACCGTGTTCCTCGGCACTCTCGGCCTGCTCTTCGTCCTGCCCGTACTGGGCGGCGCCTATCTCGGCGACTGGCTCGACCAGCGGTCCGAGGGCTATTCGGTGTTATGGACCCTGAGCATGCTCGGCCTCGGTCTGGTGGTCGGGGTGATCAACGTCTACCTCTTCGTGCGGAGGCAGATCTGATGGCCGATTCGTCGATGCTGGCCTCACCGGTGTTGGAACTCGGGCCGCTGCACATCGCCCACTCGGTGCTCACCACCTGGGGCATCATGCTGACACTCGGCCTCGGTGCCTGGCTGGTCACCCGTCACCTCGGCCGCGAGCCCGGCCCGCTGCAGACAGCGCTGGAGGGGATCGTCGGCTCGATGGAGAACGCGGTGCTCGCGGTACTGCCGGAGCCGACCCACGCGCGGA
>CAZMMH010000514.1:0-1846 GCA_964567315.1 uncultured Gammaproteobacteria bacterium | reverse complement strand
CCGGCCGTCACGGCCTGGCTCGCCTGCTGGATCAGGCGCGTGTTGCGTTCGAGCACCTCGCCCTTGAACTTGGCCCCGGCGACCTTGATCAGCGCCTCCTGGGGCAGCATGTCGGTCAGCGCCAGAAAGGCCGCGAGCAGGGCGGTGTTGGGTACCGGCCGACCGAGGAACTCCCGCGCCAGACTGGTGGCGGGGAGGGTGGCGACGCGGAATTCGCCGGGAAGGTCCAGCTCCTCGGCGTTGCGGGTGGAGTTGACCAGCATGCAGCCGCCGGGCAGCAGGCCGTCGGTCACCCCGGGCACATGCAGCAGGGCCTCGTCCTGGATGATCAGGTAGGCCGGGGTCTGCACCTGGCAGCGGCGCTTGATGGCGTGGTCGGAGATGCGGACGAAGGCGGTCACCGGGGCCCCGCGGCGTTCGGCGCCGAAGTTGGGAAAGGCCTGGCCGTAGCGGCCCACCTCGAAGGCGGCCATGGCCAGTAGGTTGGCGGCGACCACGTTGCCCTGGCCGCCGCGGCCGTGAATGCGGATCTCAATCAAAGACACTGGGGTCCTCCTCGCGCAGCTTGGCCTGGGCCGCCGCCAGGCGCGCCACCGGCACCCGCGGTCCGGAACAGGAGACATAGTTCAGGCCGACCCGGTGGCAGAAGTGAATCGAGCGGGGGTGACCGCCGTGTTCGCCGCAGATGCCGACCTTGAGCTCGGGCCGGGCCTGGCGCCCGTCGCCCACGGCGATGGCCATCAGCTTGCCCACGCCGTTGTGGTCCAGGGCCTCGAAGGGGTTGTCCCGGAGGATGCCGCGCTCGATGTACTGGGGCAGGAACTTGTTCTCGGCGTCCTCGCGGGAGAAGGAGAAGGTGGCCTGGCTGAGGTCGTTGGTGCCGAAGGAGAAGAACTCGGCGATGCCGGCGATGCGCTCGGCGCGCAGGGTGGCGCGCACCGTCTCCATCATGGTGCCGAACTTGAACTGCAGCTCGACCCCGTAGTGCTTCTCCACCTGGGTCTGAACGTCGTCCACCAGCCCCTTGATGATCGCCAGCTCCGCCGGGCTGATGACCTGGGGCACCATGATCTCCGGGTGGGCCTCGATGCCGTCGCGGCTACATTCGGCCGCCGCCTCGAGGATGCCCTGGATCTGCATGCGGTAGATCTCGGGGAAGGTGATGCCGAGGCGCACGCCGCGGTGGCCGAGCATCGGGTTGACCTCGAACAGGTTGCGCACCTTGGCCAGCATCTTCTCCTTCTTGGCGATGGCCTCGGCCGCCAGTTCCGCGTTGAACACGTCGAACGGTGCCGGCATGCCGGTCTGCCCGCTCTCGGGCCGCAGCAGGCGCATGGAGGCCACCAGTTCGCTCATGCCCTGCATGTTCACCTGCAGCTTGCGCAGGTGTTCCAGCTCGTCCATCAGCTGGTGCTCGGTGGGCAGGAACTCGTGCATCGGCGGGTCGAGCAGGCGCACCGTCACCGGAAACGGCGACATCGCCTTGAAGATCCCCTTGAAGTCGGAGCGCTGCATCGGCAGCAGGCGGTCGAGGGCGCCGCGGCGCTCCTCCAGGGTGTCGGCCAGGATCATGTCGACCACCACCGGCAGCCTTTCCACCGCGTTGAACATGCGCTCGGTGCGGCACAGGCCGATGCCCACGGCACCGAAGCCGCGGGCCTTTTCCGCCGCGTCCGGGGTGTCGGCGTTGGCCATCACCTTGAGCCGCGCCGCCTCGTCGGCCCAGCCGAGCAGGGTCTTGAGGTTGTCGGAGAACTCGGAGTCGACGGTGGGGATCTCGCCCAGGTTGTCGTTGCCGCTGGTGCCGGCGATGGTGATCATGTCGCCTTCGTTGATCACACAGTCG
>CAZMMH010000513.1:0-1849 GCA_964567315.1 uncultured Gammaproteobacteria bacterium | reverse complement strand
TCGTCGACGCCGGCCCCGCGGCTCTTGAAATCCAGGCCGGTACGGTTCGCAGCAATGCGGTCCGGGTATATATTGAACCGTAATGGTTTGGTTTTTCCGCTTCCCCCGAATGCCGCGTTGGTTCCCAGGCTCTAACGGCGGCTCCACCGGCCGGATTGCCGCGCTGACGGCTCTGGCGATTGCGGTTCCCGTGCTGCATTTGCTGGTTGCCCAGCCCGCCAATGCTCAGCAGGGTGATGACAAACTCGCCCCGTATTTCCCGACCCCGCGCACCGTGGTCGAGCAGATGCTGGAGCTGGGCGGGCTCAAGGCCGGAGAGACGATGTTCGATCTGGGCTCCGGCGACGGCCGCATCGTGATCATGGCGGCCGAGGAGTTCAAGGCCCATGCGATTGGCGTGGAACTCGATGAGTCGCTGGCGCGGCAGAGCATGGCGCGGATTCGCGAACTGGGCCTTTCCTCGATGGCCAAGGTCATCCAGGGCGATCTACTGGAGCAAAACTACGAATCCGCCGATCTCATTACTGTGTATTTGCTTCCGGTAGGGAACAATCTGGTGACGCCGATCCTGGAATCGCAGCTCAAGCCGGGCGCGCGCGTGGTCGCGCACGATTTCACCTTCGACGCCTGGACGCCCACCAAATCGGTAACGATCGAGGATGACGGCGAGGGCCGCGCCCATCGCCTGTACCTCTATCAGCGATAGTTCGGTCGGAGAGATCGTTCGGCGGGAGTTCTGGACGGATCCCCGAACGCCAGAGGGTTTCAAGATAGCCGGCCGACCTCGTTGAGATATTGACAGGGTTTCCGATCGACAGGGTTTCGGATAGAGATGGTTCCGTACAAAGGTCGACATGCTTTACGGGTCACCCGCCTGGTGATGGCCGTGGTCTGCGGCGCCTGGTTCCTCTACCGGGCCGATACGTTGAGCACCTGGGTGACGGCGGTGATCGTGGCCTATCCGATCTTCGCGATCGGGATGTTGCTGGGCGAGGGGTATGAGCGGCCTCGCCGCTCAGCGACGGCAATCTTCGCGGATGCGTCCTATTTCACGGTCTGGGCGACGCTGGCGCCCGACGGCTGGCCTCCCATCTTCATTTGCGCGTTCCTGCTGGCCTCCGCGGTGATTTCCCTGGATCTGCTGCGCGGCAGCCTGACCGCCTTGGTGACCATTTTCGTCGCGGCCGTTCTGCCGTCGGAAAGCGGCGAGCAGCGCCTGGTGGTCATCGTGGTGGCGATGGCGGGGGTCGCGCTGGCCGCCGCCCTGTACCGGAACTACATGGAGCAGCGAATGTCGCTGCTGCAGCGCCACAACGTGGTGATTCGCGCGCAGAGCGAGAACGCCGGGGAAGCCGAACGCCAGCGCATCGCCGCCGACTTTCACGACGGTCCGCTGCAGAGTTTCGTCGCGTTTCAGATGCGCCTGGAGCTGATCAAGCGTCTGATCGCCAAGGATACGAGCATGGCGGTGAGTGAGCTGACCGAGCTGCAGGAACTCTGCAAGGGTCAGGTCACCGACCTCCGCAGCTTTGTCCGCAGCATGCGCCCGCGCGATGAGGGGATGAGCCTCGCGGTCTCACTGAACAAGATGGTCGAAGCCTTTCAGCGCGACACCGGCATAGCCTCCACCTACACCGGCGGGGAGATCCAGGATCCCGGCGAAATTCAGCTCTCGCTCGAAGTCCTGCAGATCGTGCGCGAGGCCTTCAACAATATCCAGAAGCACTCCGGTGCGACCCGCGTCGCGGTCAATGTGCAGCGCCGGGAAGCCAATATCGAAATTTCCCTGGAGGACAACGGCGGCGGATTCCCGTTCGCCGGAACCTTCAACCTGGACGAACTGGAACTG
>CAZMMH010000512.1:0-1851 GCA_964567315.1 uncultured Gammaproteobacteria bacterium | reverse complement strand
GCATGCAGATCCGCGTCACCCGCACCGAACTCGGCCGCATCACCGGCTGCAGCCGCGAAATGGCCGGCCGCGTGCTGAAAAGCATGGAGGAGCAGGGGTTGGTGTCGGTGAAAGGAAAGACCATCGTCGTGTTCGGCACGCGGTGAGGCGCCGAACGGCGAATCTTGAATTGTTGATTTTGAATTTTGAATTTCGGTAGGTGCTACGCACCCAGTTGTCTGATTTTGAAAAGACCGTGCGCAAAGCGCACTCCACAATTCAAAATCAAACATCCAAAATTCAAAATTCGTCCAACACGACGACCGCGAACGCCGCAATCCCCTCCTTCCTGCCCGCAAACCCCATCTTCTCCGTCGTGGTCGCCTTGACGTTGACCCGCTCCGGCTCCGTTTGCAGATCCTCCGCCAGGCGTTGGCACATCAAATTCACGTGGGGGGCGAGCTTGGGGGCCTGGGCGACGATGGTGAGGTCGGCATTGCCGAGGCGCAGGCCGCGTTCGTGCAGCTGTGCCACCACCCGGCGCAGCAGAATACGGCTGTCGATGCCTTCGAATTCGGCGCTGCTGTCGGGGAAGTGGCGACCGATGTCGCCGAGGCCGGCGGCACCGAGCAGCGCATCGCAGAGGGCGTGGATCACCACGTCGCCGTCGGAGTGGGCGGCCATACCCAACGGGTAATCGATCTCCACCCCGCCCAGCACCAGGCGGCGCCCCTCGGCGAAGGCGTGGGCATCGAAGCCGTGTCCGATTCTCATCTCCCCGTCTCCTGTTGCTGCAGGTAGAGTTCGGCCAGGGCCAGGTCCTGGGGCCGGGTGATTTTCAGGTTGTCGCCGTGGCCCTCAACCATGCGCGGACGATGGCCAAGGCGCTCCATGGCCGCGGCGTCGTCGGTCACCAGCTCGCCCGCAGCGAGGGCATCGTCCAGCGCCGCGCGCAGCATGCCGAGACGGAACATCTGCGGCGTCAGCGCCCGCCACAGCCGCTCCCGGCTCACGGTCTCGACCACCTCACCGTCCGCATCGGTACGCTTCATGGTATCGGCCACCGGCAGCCCGAGCAGGCCGCCCACCGGATGTGCCTCCAGCCTCTCCAGCAGGTGATCGAGATCGGCGTGGCGCAGGCAGGGGCGGGCCGCATCGTGGACCAGCACCCAGTCGTCGTCACCGGCCCGGGTGGTAAGTAGCGTGAGCGCATTGCGCACGGAGTGGCAGCGTTCGGCGCCGCCGTCGGCGCGCCACAGGGGCACGCGCAGGGAGAGGCCCAGGCTTTCGAAGTGGCGGTCATCGGCCGCCAGTACGACGACGACGCCGGCGATGGCCGGGTGCGAAGCGAGCCGCTCCAGGGTGTGTTCGATGACCGTACGCCCGTGCAGCGGCAGGTACTGCTTGGGCAGTTCCGCGCCCATGCGGCGGCCGCTGCCGGCGGCGGGGACCACGGCCCAGAAGCGCTTCATGGATGGACTGGGGATGGCGTGAACCTCATTGGTCCGCGAGCTGGTAGTAGGTCTCGTCCTTCTTGATCATGCCGAGCTCGCTGCGGGCCCGCTCCTCGATCGCCGAGGTACCGGTCTTGAGGTCCTTGACGTCCGCCTCCAGGGCCTTGTTGCGCTCCCGCAGCAGGGCGTTCTCCTGCTTCTGCGCCTCCAGCGACTGCTCCAGCCGCGCCACGCTGGCGAAGCTGCCGTCGCCGACCCACATGTCGTACTGCAGGACCAGCAGCAGGGCAACGAGGGCGATGATCACCAGACGCATCGGCATCCACCGTGGTTGCGAAACCGGCACCCGGCGGCGCTGCCGCCGGGCGTCAAATTCTGCCGCCATCCCTGGCGGCGGCGCGCCGGTCTAATGGAGACC
>CAZMMH010000511.1:0-1853 GCA_964567315.1 uncultured Gammaproteobacteria bacterium | reverse complement strand
GCCGCGTGGAAGGCCTTCTTGGCCTCGCCCGCCGGCGAGCCCGGCTTGTCGATGCCGGAGATCACGCCCAGGATTGCCTCCTCGACCAGACGCCATTCGTGCTCGTTGTCGGCCAGCCAGCGCAGCGCCGCATCGAAGTCCTCCAGGGTCTCCGCCAGCCGCGGGTCGCGGTAGGAATAAAAGCGGAAGGCGCCGCCGTCCGGGTCGAAGCTGGCGCCGCCACCGTAGGCGCCGCCCTGTTCGCGGATCGCGCGGTGCAGGAAGTTGTTGCGCAGGAACCCGGCCAGCACCATCAGCGCCGGCGCGTCCGGGTGGTCTGCGGGGACCGCCGGATAGGCCTTGGCGCAGAAATTGACCTGGGTCGAGGTGCTCCAGGCCTGGCGCACCTGGCCGGTAGCGGCCGGCGCCGCGAACGGCGCGCCGGCGCTCGGCGCACCGCGGCTGTGCCAGCGTTCGGCCGCCGCCGTTTCGATTGCACCACGCTCGTCGGCCTCGCCGATCAGCAGCAGCTGGCAGGGGGCGGCGAGCAGGGCGTCGCGCAGGCGCTCCAGTATGGCCGCGGTCGCCTCAATGGCACCGGCCTCGTCGAGGCCGTCGTCGAGGGCCTTGAGACTCTGCAGTCCGGCCAGACCCTGCCAGTGGTGGGCCAGGGCCCCGGTGGGGCTGAGTCCGGCGGAGGCGGCCATCATGGCCAGGGCGTGGCCGTGGCCGGTGACCGACTGTTCCTGGTGCAGACGTTCCTGGCTGACCAGTTCGCGCAGGCGCGTGTGTTCGTCGAAGCGTGCCGTCTCCAGGGTCTCGCGCAGCAGGTCGGTCAGGGCCTGGTGGTTGCGGGCCAGGGCCTTGCCGGCGAGCACGAATACGCCACGGCCGTGGCCGAGGTCGTCCACTGCGCTGCGCACGGCGGCGCGGGCGCTGACGCTGCCGGTCACCGCCGCCTGCAGGGCCTGGGTCTCCAGGTAGTCGCGGCCGCCGCAGCCCACCTCGGTGATCACGTCGCAGAGCAGCGGGATCATGTCGGCCAACTCGGGCTCCAGCTCGGGCAGGTCGATCACCAGCTCCTGGTAGACGATGCCGTTGGTGCCGCGGGAGAACCAGGTGGCCGGAAGGGCGCCGAGGCTGTCGCTCTCGCCCTGGGGGATGGGCAGATCAGCCGGGATGTCCTCCAGGCCCACCTTGGGCAGCAGCTCCGGGTTGTCCTTCTGCTGCTGGCGTTCGGCCAGGGCCGCCGCCAGCTCGATCACCTGCCGGCGCTCGGCGTCGTCCATGGCCGCCTTGATCGCGGCCAGACGCGCCGCCTCCTTTTCCGCGCGGCGGGCCGAGAGGCCGGTGTCCGGGCGCATCATCAGGCGCACCCGGTGGGGGTTGTCCAGCAGCCGGCGCACCAGCCCCTTGATGAAGTCGGGGTCCTTGATCTGTTCGCGCAGGGTGTTGAGGATCGGGTCGATGTCCAGGGCCGCTGCGGGGTCGGCGCCGTGCAGGATCTGGCCCAGGGGGTGCACGATCAGCTGCAGGCCGTAGGGGAAACCATCGCCGCTGATCTCGCGCTGGGAGAGTTCCAACTGGTGCAGCACGGCCTCCACCGTCGCCTGCGGCACACCGTCGCGCGCCACCTTTTCCAGCACCTCCAGGATCAGCTTCTCCACGGCCTCGGCCCGTTCCGGCTCGGAGCCCTCCAGGCCGCAGGCGAAGACCATCTCGCGGCTGGAGTCCTGCAGCCCGCACAGGGGCGAGGGGGCGCCGCCGAGTTCGCTGGTCTCCAGCGCCTGGCGCAGGGGCGAGGCGCTGTTGTCCAACAGCACCCCCGAAAGCAGGTGCTCGCGCAGCACCTCCTCCATGTCGGTGCTGCGGCC
>CAZMMH010000510.1:0-1862 GCA_964567315.1 uncultured Gammaproteobacteria bacterium | reverse complement strand
CTGCGCACGCCTTGCCCATGCGTCTCGGACCGTGCTTGCCGACACGGGCTTACGTCGCGTCAATTCGCCATACCAGCGGCCGACATGGGAAAAAACGGTATGTTCGTTATGCGCCTCGTTATCAAGCGGGATACCCGGGTTTTGTTTTCGATAAAGATCAACCAAGACGCACAGATAATAATTGCGAGGTTGATATCTCCATCGTGAGTTGCCACCGGGGTGCTGCAATCCAAGCGCCTTATCCAGAGAATCGACATCGCCGCGCAAGAAAGCGTTGACCCCATCGACAAACCATTTCGTTATCTCGGGCTCGGCGCAGCCGCCGCGGGCTTGAAGCTCATGGAGAACAGCGCTTAGCAGCGTACGTCCGGTCGCGTAATCACCATCTCTCACGCGTTGAATCAACCACGAGATGCCCCGCTCGGTCATGGCAGCCTCGCCACGTTATCCGGCTCGAAGCCGAAGCTCGGAAGATTGGCTCGAACTTGCCGCGCTACGTATTCCTCGCTGATATGCCCATAATGGCGTTCGGTGATTCGCGTATCCGCATGGCCGAGGGCCTCGGCGATCACCTTGAGCGGTACGCCAGCGCCGGCCAACGCGGCGCCATAGGTGTGACGCAGGATGTGGAACGAGACAGCGGGCTCGATGCCGGCCGCGGCACAGGCGGCCTTGATGCGGCGGTGCTGGTGCGCTTTGCCCCAGGGCTCGCCGTCAGCGCGGGGGAACATCAGCTCGCCGCGCTTCTTTCCGGCCGTCTGGCGCGTGAAGAACGCGACACCTTCAGCCGACAACGGGACGTGGCGCGGCCTGCCGCTCTTGGTGAACCGGGCAAAGATCTTGCCCGTTACCGGATCGAAGTCTCCGGCCTCCATGCGGGTCAGCTCGCCGTAGCGGCAGCCCGTGAGCAACGCCCCATGCGCGAGGGAGCGGAAGTCCTGCTCACAGGCATTCAGCAGCCGCTTGGCCTCGGGGGGCGTCAAATAGGCGACGCGCGGCAGGTCCACCCCGCGGAACGGCTTGACGATGCGCCACGCGCGGTCTGAATCCACCCTGCCGTTGCGGTAGGCGAAGTTCAGCGCAGCCCGGACGGTGTTGAGGACCCGGTTGGCCGTCGCGCGCTTCTTGCGGATGGTGTCCTCGTCCTCACTGTCCGTCGCGGCCAGACCATTCAGCCATTTGCGTAGCCGCTCGGCTGTGAGCTTGGCGAGGACCACGTTGCCGATGTCGCCCTTGACGTGCGCCTCTAGGGTGAGCTCCGCGCCGCGCCAGTCCTTCCCGCGTGCCTTGTAGTCGGCAAGGTAGTCCTCCATCGCGTCGGTGACGGTGTAGCCGCCGGTCACCTTCTTGCCGGCGGGCAGGGCGTCGCCTTCGCTGATCGCGATGGCCAACCGTTGTGCCTGGGCAAACGTAAGGATGTTCTCGCCGTCGCTGTCGGCGGTGTCGTCGGCGAGGGCGAGCCGTCGCTTGGTGTAGCTCGCCCGGCGGACCTGATCGCTTGCCGGGTCTTCGGCATGTGTGCGCACCCACCACACGCCGCCGGTCTTTCCTTTCCGATAGCCGACAAACAGCCCGGGGTGAATCTGGCGCCAGTAGGGCTCAGCCCGGACCTTCAGTCGGGCGCGGGCCTCACGGGTCTCTAGCTTGGTGTCGCGTGCGAGTCTTGCCACGGTGGAAACCTCCAGTGGGGAAGTTTGGGGAAAATCCCGGAGTGAATCTCCGTGAACAAGTATGAATCACAGCAAACAACCTAGCAAGACATACAAGGGGTTATGTGAACGCGGGGGAACCCCAATAAACGCTTGCGTCGCCCTTTCACGGCGGCAACCGTTACACGGTCAGGAGCCAGATCTGGATCGCCT
>CAZMMH010000509.1:0-1865 GCA_964567315.1 uncultured Gammaproteobacteria bacterium | reverse complement strand
CCTTCCAGGTTTCCAGCAAGATCGATTCGCGCACCATTCTCGACCAGGGCGGCGCCGAGCAGCTGCTGGGCCACGGCGACATGCTCTATCTGGCACCCGGCACCGGCCTGCCGCAGCGTGTTCACGGCGCCTTCGTCTCCGATGCCGAGGTGCACCGGGTGGTGGAGAGCATCAAGCAGGCCGGTCCGCCCCAATACCTGGAGTCGGTGCTGGACGACAACAGCGGCGACCCGGGCACCCTGCTGCCGGGCGAGGCGCCGCCGGACGACGCCGAGAGCGATCCCCTGTACGACCAGGCGGTGCGCTTCGTCACCGAGAGCCGCCGCGCCTCCATCTCCGGCGTGCAGCGCAAGCTGAAGATCGGCTACAACCGCGCCGCGCGCATGATCGAACAGATGGAGATGGCCGGCATCGTCGGCGAGCTGCAGTCCAACGGCTCGCGCGAGGTGCTCGCGCCGCCGCCGCCGCGGGACTGACCCCGCCGCCAACCCCCGCAAGCCCAAGGACCCCGACCCCATGATGGCCCGCATTCTCCCCCTGCTGTTTGTCCTGCTGGTCTCCACCGCCGCCCATGCCGGCGGCGCGGGGGAGGCCCGGCTGCGTGAGTTCTTCGCCGCCACCCGCAGCCTGCAGGCGGACTTCGATCAGGTGTTGCTGGACGAGCACGGTCGCCTGCGCCAGCAGAGCCACGGCCGCTTCTGGCTGCAGCGTCCGGGGCGTTTCCGTTGGGACTACGCCAAGCCCTACCCGCAGCAGATCATCGCCGATGGCGAGCGTATCTGGTTCTACGACCCGGGCCTGGAGCAGGTTACAGTGAAGAGTCTGAAGGCGGGACTGGGGGCGACCCCGGCGGCCCTGCTCTCGGATGACGATGCGGCCGCCCTGGACCGGGACTTTCGCATTCACGAGCTTGGCCGGCGCGACGGCGCCCTATGGGTGCGGCTGGAGCCGAAGGGCGATCAGAACGAGTTTCGCGAAATGCGTCTCGCCTTCAAGGGCCGCGAGCTTGCGGTGATGGAGGTGGTGGACGGCTTCGGCCAGACCACGCGCATCACCTTCCGCAACGAAACGCGCAACCCGCCGATTCCGGCCGGCACCTTCCGCTTCGTGGCGCCGAAGGGGGTGGACGTGATTGGCGACACCGGCACCAATCCCCCGCATTGAGTCGGCCCCCGCACCAGCGGCGGGCACTGCGCTTCGGTTAAATCCGCACCAAAATAATTCCGAAAATCAATGACGAAAACGTCAAGGTTAACCAAACCTTGACGTTGCGTGTGGTATCAATGGCGCCGCCTTTCCGCAGCTCGTCTTGGGGGAACCGTCTCATGCTCAGAACCGGCGCGCCTGCCGTGGCCCTGTGGTCCGTACTGCTGCTGTTGCCGCTGCCGGCGTTGGCGGCGGAAGGCCCGGCCCTGGAACTGACCGGCACCTGGGTCGGCCTGGTCTCCCTCGCGGTGTTCCTGCTGGCCTACGGCCTGGTGGTGGCGGAGGAGTTCCTGCACCTGCGCAAGTCCAAGCCGGTCATGGTCGCCGCGGGCATCATCTGGGGCCTGGTGGCGGTGGCCTATGCCATGGCCGGCGACCACGAGACGGTCGAGCTCGCGGTGCGCCACAATCTGCTGGAGTACGGCGAACTGCTGCTGTTCCTGATCGCCGCGATGACCTACATCAACACCATGGAGGAGCGCGGCATCTTCCACGCGCTGCGGGTCTGGCTGGTGTCGCGCGGCTTCACCCTGCGCACCATCTTCTGGGTCACCGGCGTGCTCGCCTTCTTCATCTCGGCCGCCGCCGACAACCTGACCACCGCGCTGCTGATGTCCGCCGTGGTGATGGCGGTGGCCCGCGACAACCGGCGCTTCATC
>CAZMMH010000508.1:0-1867 GCA_964567315.1 uncultured Gammaproteobacteria bacterium | reverse complement strand
TGGTCGTCGCGCAGGGAGAGCACGCAGGAGGGCTCCAGGCCGACGATGGGCCGGCCGGCAGCCACATGGGGCTCCAGCGCCGCGAGCATGCGGGCGGCCTCGGTGCGGGCCTGCTCGACCATCCCGTGGGCCAGGTAGCTGCGGCCGCAGCAGAGCGGCCGCTTCGGTTCGTCGTCGCCGGCCGCCGGCTCGGCCACGATCACCCGGTAGCCGCCGGTCTGGAGCACCGCCAGGGCCGCCTCGGCGATCGCCGGCTCGAAGTGGCGGCTGAAGGTGTCGACGAACAGCACCACCTCCCGCGCGTCGTCCGCCGCCGCAGGCAGCGCCGGTGCGGTGAAGGGCCGCGGCGCCGGCTGGGGCAGGCGGCGGGCGGCAACGCCGGTCAGGCGCTCGCCGAGGCGGGCCAGCCAGGGCAGGCGGTTGTGCAGTACGGCAAGCCTGCCCAGCAGGGGCCAGCGGTGCAGCCAGCGGGGGATGTGGGCGAACAGCCGGGTGCGCAGGGGGACGCCCTCTGTCGCCTGGCGTTGGGCCAGGTACTCGGTCTTGATCAGGGCCATGTCGACCGAGTTCTCGCACTCGCGCTTGCAGCCCTTGCAGGCGAGGCATAGCTCCATCGCCCGTGCCAGTTCCGGGTCGCTCCAGGGCTGGGCCCCCAGTTCGCCGTTGAGGGCCGCCTTGAGCAGGCGCACCCGGCCGCCGGTGGCCAGCAGCGGGTCGTCGCTGACCCGGTAGCTGGGGCACATCACGCCCTTGCCCTTGGTTTCGCACTGGCGGCTGTTGATGCAGACGGCCACCGCCTTGGCGAAGTCGCCGCCGTCTTTCGGGATGTCCGCGTAGGCGTCGCCCATGCCGGCGGTTTCGTACGCGGACCAGTCGAGGAAGTTCTTCATGACGCTCTGCCCTTCGTGTCGTCGGCTTTTCTACTGCAAGCGGAGTGCCAGGGAAGCGGCATGCAAAATCAATGAGTTATGCGCGTCGGCGTGTCCGATCAACGACAGCCGGCGGCGTGTCGGTGGCAAGCGCCACAAGAGGGGCCGCGCCCGCCCGACTGCAACAATCGCCGCTCATCATGGGGAACCGGGGGCTATAGTCGTTGGTCAACACCGGGCAAAGCGTCCGCGTGTTTTCTCCCGGGGCAGGTCCCCGCAGGCCGGGCGCTATCACGGAGGCGCAGAGCGACGTGCAGGTTCTCACCATCAACTGCGGCAGCTCCACCATCAAGTTCAAGCTCTTCGACATGCATGGCGAGCGGGTGCGCGTCAGCGGCATGGTGGAGCGCATCGGCGAGGGGGAAGGGACGTTTTCCTGCCGCCGCGACACCGGCGCCCGGCGCGACGAGGCGGGCAGCTTTGCCGACCATCGCGCCGCGGTCCGACACATCGTCGCAGAACTGGCAGGGAGCGATGCCCCGGAGGCGGTGGGCCACCGCATCGTCCACGGCGGCGAGGCCTTCGACGCCCCGGCCGTGGTCGATGCGCGGGTGCTGGAGCGGATCCGCGCCCAGGTGCCGCTGGCGCCGCTGCACAACCCCGCCGGCCTGCTCGGCATCGAGGTGGCGGGCGAGGCCTGGCCGGGGGTGCCCCAGGTGGCGGTGTTCGACACTGCCTTCCACCAGTCCATGCCGCCGCCGGCCTACCGCTACGCCGTGCCCAACAGCCTTTACGCCGAGTACGGGGTGCGCCGCTACGGCTTCCACGGCACCTCCCACCAGTTCGTCGCGGAGCGGGCGGCGGAATACCTGGGCCGGCCGCTGGAGGCGCTCAACCTGATCACCCTGCATCTCGGCCAGGGCGCCAGCGCCACGGCGATCCGCGGCGGGGTCAGCGCCGAGACCTCCATGGGCATGACCCCGCTGGAGGGGCTGATG
>CAZMMH010000507.1:0-1879 GCA_964567315.1 uncultured Gammaproteobacteria bacterium | reverse complement strand
ACTCAAAATCAGGTTCCCTCGGGAGTGCGAGTTCGAGTCTCGCCCTCGGCACCATTCCCCCCGCTCCCCATCAGCCACCCCGCCCGGCGGCAGCGGCAACCAGCCGCAAGGCTGTCACAAATCCTTCATCGGCACATCTTGTCCCGCGGGCAACAGCGTCGGTTATCATCTAGTGCAATTCCTCGATTGCTCGGATACCAAGGCAATATGACCGGCACCCGCTACACCCTTGAAGTCCAACCCCGCATCCCCATCCGCCTCCGCCGCCTGCAGGAACTGGCCGACGACCTGCTCTACAGCTGGGACCGGCAGGTGCGCTCCCTCTTCTTCCGCCTCGACCAGAGCCTGTGGGACACCTGCGGCCACAACCCCAAGCTGTTCCTGCGCCGGGTCTCCCAGGGGCGGCTGGAAGAGATGGCCGAGGACCGGATCTACATGGAGGAGTACAACCGTGCCCTGTCGGTCTACGACACCTACCACACCGAGACCCTCAAGCCGGACATCGAACAGCACCTCGATCCGCAGCAGGACCTGATCGCCTACTTCTGCGCCGAATTCGGCTTCCACGAAAGCCTGCCGATCTACTCCGGCGGCCTCGGCATCCTCGCCGGCGACCACTGCAAGGCCGCCAGCGACCTGGGCATCCCGTTCGTCGCCGTGGGCATGCTCTACCGCCAGGGCTATTTCAACCAGACCATCGACAGCCTCGGCCACCAGGTGGCCCACTACACCCCCACCGACTTCGACGACCTGCCCGTCGACCCCGCCCTGGACGCCGACGGCAACGAGGTGCGGGTGCAGGTGGAACTGCCCGGGCGCCGGGTGCTGCTGCGGGTGTGGCGGGCCAAGGCCGGGCATATCGACCTCTACCTGCTCGACAGCGACCTGCCGGAGAACGACAAGCCGGACCGCTCGATCAGCTACCAGCTCTACGGCGGCGACCGTAGCACCCGCATCCAGCAGGAGATCGTGCTCGGCATCGGTGGCGTGCGGGCCCTGCGCGCGCTCGGCCTGACCCCCACCGTCTGGCACATCAACGAGGGCCATGCCGCCTTCATGATCCTGGAGCGGGCCCGGGAGCGGGTGGCCGACGGCCTCGACTTCGACAGCGCCCTGGAGCTGACCGCGTCCGGCACCGTGTTCACCACCCACACCCCGGTGCCGGCCGGCCACGACGTCTTCGAGCAGCCGCTGATCGACACCTACTTCGCCGCCTACGCCCAGCAGCTGGGCATCGACCTGGGACGCTTTCACGCCCTCGGCGCCAATCCGAGCAATCACGACAGTTTCAACATGACCTCGCTGGCCCTGCGCGGATCCCGTTTCCACAACGGCGTCAGCGCCATCCATGGCGGCGTGGCGGCGCACATGGAGCGCTACATCTGGCCGCAGATCCCGGCCCGGGACAACCCCATGGGCCACGTCACCAACGGGATCCACGTGCCCACCTTCCTGGCCCGGGAGTGGATGAACCTGTTCGACATGCGCTTCGGCGGCGAGTGGCGCAGCGAACTCTCCAATCCCGATTACTGGGACCGCATCGACGACATCCCCAACCACAGCTACTGGAGCATCCGCCAATCGCTGAAGAGCCTGCTGCTGGAGGAGGTCTACCGCAAGATCAACCTGCAGCAACGGCGCAACGGCACCGGCCAGGCGCAGATCGAGCGGCTCTGCCGCCTGCTGCGGCCGCAGGACTCGGACGTGCTGGTGCTGGGCTTCGCCCGCCGCTTCGCCACCTACAAGCGGGCGACCCTGCTCTTTTCCGACCCCGAGCGCCTCGCCCGCCTGCTCAACGACCCGGCGCGGCCGGTGCTGCTGCTGTTCGCCGGCAAGGCCCACCCCAGCGACGAGCCGGGGCAGCAGCTGATCCGGGTGG
>CAZMMH010000506.1:0-1887 GCA_964567315.1 uncultured Gammaproteobacteria bacterium | reverse complement strand
GTATGCGCGGCCTGATGGCGAAGCCGGACGGCTCCATCATCGAGACGCCGATCACGGCGAACTTCCGCGAAGGCCTGAACGTCATTCAGTACTTCATCTCCACCCACGGTGCTCGTAAGGGTCTGGCGGATACGGCGCTCAAGACCGCCAACTCCGGCTACCTGACCCGCCGTCTGGTGGACGTGGCCCAGGACTTGGTGGTGACCGAGGAAGATTGCGGTACCAGCCGGGGCGTGATCATGAGCCCGCTCATCGAGGGCGGCGACATCGTTGAGCCGCTGGGCGAGCGTGTTCTGGGCCGCGTCGTGGCCGAAGACCTGTTGCTGCCGGGTGCCAAGACGGCCGCCGTCACGGCGGGGACCCTGCTGGACGAGTCCTGGGTGGTGCGTCTCGAGGAGTTGGGTATCGACCAGATCAAGGTCCGCTCGCCCATCACCTGCGAGACCCGTCACGGTATCTGCTCACACTGCTACGGTCGCGACCTCGGTCGCGGTCACCGGGTCAATATCGGTGAGTCCGTGGGCGTCATCGCCGCCCAGTCCATCGGCGAGCCCGGCACGCAGCTGACCATGCGTACCTTCCATATCGGTGGTGCGGCCTCCCGTTCCGCGGCCATCAATAACGTGCAGGTCAAGGCCAAGGGCGTGGTGCGGCTGCATAACATGAAGCTGGTTCAGCATCAGGCTGGCCACAACGTGGTAGTGTCGCGTTCCGGTGAGCTCACGGTGCAGGACGAGCACGGCCGCGAGCGTGAGCGCTACAAGGTGCCTTACGGTGCCACCCTCGGCGTCAGCGACAGCAATCCGGTCGAGGCCGGTCAGGTGGTGGCCAACTGGGATCCGCATACCCTGCCGATCATCACCGAGGTGGACGGTGTGCTGAAGTTCCACGACTTCGTGGAAGGCGTATCCGTGAACCGTCAGACCGACGAAGTCACCGGCCTGTCCAGCCTGATCGTCACCGACCCGAAGCAGCGTGGTGCCGCGGGTAAGGATTTGCGTCCGATGGTGAAGCTGGTCAACGAGGACGGCAGCGACGTGTTCATTGCCGGCACCGAGATTCCGGCCGCCTACTTCCTGCCGGCCGGTGCGCTGGTCAGCGTGGAGAACGGTGCCCAGGTGGACGTGGGTGATGTGCTTGCCCGCCTGCCGCAGGAATCCTCCAAGACCCGTGACATCACCGGTGGTCTGCCGCGTGTGGCGGATCTGTTCGAGGCGCGCAAGCCGAAGGAACCCTCCATTCTGGCGGAGCGTACCGGCACCGTGGGTTTCGGCAAGGAGACCAAGGGCAAGCAGCGTCTGGTCATCACCGACGCCGACGGCACTCAGCACGAGGAGCTCATTCCCAAGTGGCGTCATGTGAACGTGTTCGAGGGCGAGCACGTGGAGCGCGGCGAGGTGATCGCCGAAGGCGAGAGCAACCCGCACGACATCCTACGCCTGCTGGGCGTGACCGAATTGGCCGAATACCTGGCCAAGGAGATCCAGGACGTCTATCGCCTCCAGGGTGTGAAGATCAATGACAAGCACATCGAGGTGATCATCCGTCAGATGCTCCGCAAGGTGGAGATTGTCGACGGCGGTGACACCCGCTTCCTCAAGGGCGAGCAGCTCGACCGTGCGCGCGTGCTGGAGGAGAGCGAAAAGATGGTCAACGAGGGCAAGCTGCCAGCCGTGTTCGAGAATGTGCTGCTGGGCATCACCAAGGCCTCGCTCGCCACCGAGTCGTTCATCTCCGCGGCTTCCTTCCAGGAGACCACCCGGGTGCTGACCGAGGCGGCTGTCCGAGGCCTGCGCGACGATCTCCGCGGGCTGAAGGAAAACGTCATCGTCGGCCGCCTGATCCCGGCCGGTACCGGCCTCGCCTACCACAGCGAGCGCCGCCGCC
>CAZMMH010000505.1:0-1899 GCA_964567315.1 uncultured Gammaproteobacteria bacterium | reverse complement strand
CCGAGGAGGGGGTGACCTTCCAGTCGCCCATCGACGGCTCCAAGGTCTTCATGGGGCCGGAGGAGTCGATGGCGGTGCAGCGGGCGCTCGGCTCGGACATCGTGATGATCTTCGACGAGTGCACCCCGTATCCGGCCACGGAACGGGAGGCGCGCGACTCCATGGAGCTCTCCCTGCGCTGGGCCAAACGGAGCAAGGCGGCCTTCGGCGATAACCCCCAGGCCCTGTTCGGCATCGTCCAGGGGGGGATGTACGAGCACCTGCGCCGGGAGTCCCTCGCCGGGCTGACCGGGATCGGCTTCGACGGCTACGCCATCGGCGGGCTCTCCGTGGGCGAGCCCAAGGAGGAGATGCTGGCGACCCTCGACAACCTGACCCCGCTGATGCCGGGCGACCGGCCGCGCTACCTGATGGGGGTGGGGACCCCCGAGGACATCGTCGAGGCGGTGCGCCGCGGCCCGCAACGGCCACCTGTTCACCCGCGAGGGGACGATCCGCATCCGCAACGCCGGCCACCGTGATGACACCCGGCCGGTGGACGAGGGGTGCGGCTGCTACACTTGCCGCAATTACAGTCGCGCCTACCTGCGTCACCTGGAGAAGTGCGGCGAGATCCTCGGCGCGCGCCTGGCGACGATTCACAACCTCCATTACTACCAGGACCTGATGCGCGGCCTGCGCGGCGCGATCGCGGAAAACCGCCTCGACGCCTTCGTCGCCGATTTCTACGCCCGTCGCTCGCAAACACCGGGCACTGTGTCATAATACGCCGCGTTTTGGCGCGGCCGCGTGGCCGTGCAGCACGCCCTCCCATGCACAAGCAAACTTAGGGATACGTCATGAGTTTCTTCATTTCCGATGCAATGGCCGAGGCCGCGTCCGCCGGTGCCGCCGGGGCCGCGCCCCAGGGCAGCCTGATGGGTTTCGCGCTGCCGCTGGTGGTGCTGGCGGTGTTCTATTTCCTCCTGATCCGTCCGCAGTCCAAGCGCGCCAAGGAACACAAGGCGATGGTCGATGGTCTCTCCAAGGGCGACGAGGTGGTGACCCAGGGCGGTGTGCTCGGGCGCATCATCGAGGTGGGCGAAAATTTCGTCCTGGTCGACATCGCCGAAGGCGTACAGGTGAAGGTGCAGAAGCAGTCGATCGCCGCGCTGATGCCCAAGGGAACCATTAAGAGCCTCTAAGGCGGACCCATGCTCAACCGCTACCCTCTCTGGAAGTATCTGCTGATCCTGATCACCCTGTTGGTCGGTATCCTCTATGCCCTGCCCAACGTCTACGGTGAGGATCCCGCGGTGCAGGTCTCGGCCAGCAAGGGCCAGGTGGACCCGGCGGCCCGCGACTTGGCACTGGATGCGCTCAAGCAGGCGGGTATCCCGGTCAAGGGCAGTGAGATCGAGAACGGCAAACTGCTGATCCGCTTCGACGATCCCGAGACCCAGCTCAAGGCGGTCGACGTGGTGCAGGCCAAGCTGGGCTCGCCGGCCTATACCGCGGCCCTCAACCTGGCCCCGTCGACGCCCAAGTGGCTGCAGGCCCTGGGTGCGGTGCCCATGTATCTCGGCCTCGACCTGCGCGGCGGCGTGCACTTCCTGATGGAGGTGGACATGAAGGCCGCGGTGGCCCAGGCGGAAGAGCGCTACGTGGGCGAGTTCCGTACCCTGCTGCGCGAGAAGAAGGTGCGCTACAGCATGGTCGAGCGCGATCCCCACGGCGGGGTCTCGATCAAGTTTCCCTCCGCCGACCAGCGGGCCGCGGCCAAGGCGGTGCTCGACCGGGAGTACAACACGCTGATCCTCAGCGATGTCGACACCGGCGGCATCTACCTCAAGGCCACCCTGCGGCCGCAGGAGGCCGAGCGGGTGCGCAAGTTCGCCCTGGAGCAGAACATCACCACCC
>CAZMMH010000504.1:0-1903 GCA_964567315.1 uncultured Gammaproteobacteria bacterium | reverse complement strand
GGCCATCGCCCGGGCGCTGGCCAACCAGCCGCGCATCCTGCTGATGGACGAACCCTTCGGTGCCCTCGACGCCCAGACCCGCGCACGCATGCAGGCCTATCTGCTGGAGATCTGGAAGAACATCGACATCACCATCCTCTTCATCACCCACGACCTGGACGAGGCGATCTACCTGGCCGACCGCATCCTGGTGCTCAAGGCCCACCCCGGCGAGGTACAGGAGCTGATCGAGGTGCCGGTGCCCCACCCGCGCACCACCGAGCATTTCCTCAGCCCCGAGTTCCTCGCCACCAAGGCGCGCCTGGAGGAGCTGATCCATCCGCCGGAGGCCGAGGTGATGACCCTCTCCGAGGACCATCTGAACATGGTGCGCATGGTGGCGGTGGACGACGAGGTGGGCGAGGTCTACTGATGCTGCACGAATGGCACGCCCTCACCTGGGAAGAGCTCGGCCGCCTGCCCGCCGCCGGTATGGACGCGGCCCTGCTGCCGGTGGGCGCCACCGAACAGCACGGCCCCCACCTCGGTTGCGGCGTCGACACGGAGATCAGCCAGCGGCTGTGCCGCGACGCCGCCGAAAAGGCCGGCGTGGCCCTGCTGCCGACCCTGCCCTACGGCTGCTCCCTCGGCCACTCCAAACGCTGGCCCGGGACCATCGCCCTGCAGCCCAAGACCCTCATCGACGTGGTCAAGGAGATCGGCGACTGGGTCTACGCGTCCGGGTTCCGCCGCCTGTTCATCGTCAACGCCCATGTCACCAACGTCTCCCCCCTGCGCTGCTCCCTGGAGATGCTGCGGGCCGAACACGACGACCTGATGGTGGCCCTGCTCGGCAGCGCGACCCTCTCCGCGCGGGTGCGCGAACGTCACTTCAGTGATGCCGCCGACTGGCACGCCAACGCCGCCGAGACCGCGTTGATGCAGGCCATCGCCCCGGCCCTGGTGCGCGAGGAGAAGATCAACGAGGCCGACGACCCGGACCGCACGGGCGGCTGCGTCTTCGCCCATCCGGTGAACCGCACCAGCCGCAACGGTGTCACCGGCACGCCCAGTCGCGCGACCAAGGCGGACGGCGAACAACTCTATGCATGGATGGTGCAAGACCTGAGCGCAACGCTCCAGCGGGGGATGTCGGAAACGCCCCCCCTGGCCCACTCCTACTTCGACACCATCGACTTCGGAACCCCCTGAGATGAAGACCAGCGACGAAATCCGCCAAATCCAGCAGCAGCTCAAGGCGAGCGGGGTGAAATACTGTCTCGGCGCCTATGTGGACATCCACGGCAACCCGAAGGGCAAGGTGGTGCCCATCGATCATCTCGAGCACATGGCCCACGGCTCCGAGCTCTACACCGGCTACGCCCTCGACGGACTCGGGCAGAAGCCCAACGACGACGAGATCGCCTCGGTGCCCGATCTCGACCACATCATCCAGCTGCCCTGGCAGCCGGAGATGGCCTGGATGCCGGCGGACAACACCTTCCACGGCGAACCCTATCCGCTCAACGCGCGGGTGGCCCTGAAGAACGTACTGGCCCAGGCGGCGGAGATGGGCTTCGGCATGAACCTCGGCATCGAGGCAGAGGTGTTCGTGCTAAGGCAGAACGCGGACGGCTCCCTGGAGGTGCCCAACCCCGATGACAAGCTGACCAAGCCCTGTTACGACGCCCGCAGCTTCCTCGACCAGTTCGGCTGGCTGGACAAGATGGCCACCTCGATCAACGACCTCGGCTGGGACCTCTACTCCCTCGATCACGAGGACGCCAACGGCCAGTTCGAGTTCGACTTCAAGTACGCCGACGCGGTCACGAGCTGCGACCGCTTCACCTTCCTGCGCCTGATGGCCAAGGAGTACGCCAAGCAGGAGGGGCTGATCGCCACCTTCATGCCCAAGCCCTTCGCC
>CAZMMH010000503.1:0-1907 GCA_964567315.1 uncultured Gammaproteobacteria bacterium | reverse complement strand
CGGCTGTCTGTCATCGTGGCCGGGAGAATCCTGCGGAGCCCTCTACCTCCAGTTAGCTGCGGACTTTTCGACTGATGAAGCACCTGTGCCGGCAGATCTGCGTGGCACTTGCGTCGGTCGCGGATCCGAACCATCGTGTTGGCAGCAACAGCCGGAGGGAGCTGATGTTGCGATCAGAGCGTTGGCCGAGTTGGGGTATTGGACTCCTGTTCGGCGCTGCAGCTGGCTTCATGATCATCGTGAGCGGCACACCGGGCCTGGCACTGAGCCTGGCGTTCCTTGCCCTCGCTTTCGTCGCGGCGCGAAGTGTGGCGTTCCTATCGGGCGCTTTCCTTGGCGTCGGTGGCCTGTGGTTCGCGCTGACCGTCCGGGCGCAGCTCGCCTGCGACGCCTTCGACCGTGGTTCCAACCAGGGTTGCCAGGGGTTCGGCGTCGATCAGTTCCTCGTCGTGAGCGCCGTCGTCTTCGGGATCGGACTGTTGCTGGGCGTGATCGCCTGGCGTCGGCGTGCCGGTCAGTTCAGTAGCCAGGCCGGGTCGTAGAACTGGCGGTCCAGTGAGCGCCGGGCCGCCACGCGCGGGCGGCTGACCTCTTGGCGCAGGACGCCCTCGAGCGTTTCCTGGCGATCCTGCCGGTTCCAGCGCAGGGCCATCAGCCCCAGCCGCACGTCGAGCCTCCGCAGGTTGCTGACGCGGCCGCGCCCGATGCGGAAGTGGTACTCGATCTGGGTCAGGAAGCCGTCGAGATCGCCGGTGCTGGTCGGCGGCGCGGCTGCCAGTCGCTCCTCGACCTCGTCGCCCTTGCTGGCCAGCCACTTCTTCACCGGATCCGGCCCGCTCTGCGCGGCCTGCGCTCGCCAGGCCCGGAACGTGGTCAGGTCGCTGAAGGCGGTCTGCGCCTCGGCGGCCAGCTGATGTGTGGTGGGATACCAGCGCGCCCGCACGAACTTCTGGAGCACCTTGTTGCGGTAGTGGAGCGTGGAGAGGAGGTGCCGGGGACGCTGGCCGGGCGGCCACACCGCCTTGATCGCGTAGCTGATCTGGGGATCGGGATCGCTGATGATCAGCCGCGGCGTGCCGGGCAGGGAACGGAAGAAGTCGGCCCAGTCCCCCTTGTGGTCGGCGGGCATGGCCCGCACATGGACGATCTTCAGCGCCCGCTGCTGACGGAGGTGGCCGCTCGGCCGGCGGGTGCCGGCGGCCAGGACCGCGAAGGCCGGCACGCCATTGGGCTTGGGCTGGCCGGCCTTGGGGTGGCCGGGCAGGTAGCAGCTCTTGGTCATGAACGGCTGGGCATCCACGACCAGGACCGACGGCCAGCGACGCGGCAGCATCCGGCGACAGACCAGTGAGCCGTAGCGCAGGACCCAGTCAGCAGCGACACGGCAGTCCTCGGTGAGCGTGCGCTGCTGGACTCGGTGGTGGCCGGTCAGCTTGGCCCGGCGCTGCTCCTGGTCGTCGCGGTCCTGGCGGGCGGCCAGCGAGGCCATGCGCAGGCTGTCGCCGCGGCCCAGGTTGCGCAGGAAGGCGGCGATGATGGGCACGTTGTAGAGCGCGTGGCGGAACACCGGGAAGCCGCCGTCCCACTCGCGGGAACAGGTGAGGCAGGTGCCGATCAGATCGGTGGTCAGCGGCTCGGTGAAGTGGTGTGATGCGCCCGATGGCGGCTCACAGCGGTAGCGCTGCCGCCGCCCGGCGGCTCGGCGTCCGTTGCGGACGACGTGCGAGTGCTGGTGTTCCAGGCATCTGACCCACGCCATGCTGCGAGCGTGCCCAACGAACGCGACAGGTTGAATGGCGCGATGGTCCTACACCCTCATCTGATCAGTCGAAGAGTCCGCAGCTACCTCCAGTTACGGAAGGGCTCACCTGCTCGCGGTGTGCCCGCGCGACCGGAGTGGTTAGCTG
>CAZMMH010000502.1:0-1921 GCA_964567315.1 uncultured Gammaproteobacteria bacterium | reverse complement strand
TTTCGACGTCGCGAACTGGCATTTATTGGGTTTTCCTTGGCGTTCTTTGGGTGCTTGACGCGAGACCCACACTTTTTGCTTTTCTCTGCGCCTTTGCGTCTCTGCGTGAGGCCACTTTTTCTCAACCGCCGGTCATGGACATGAAGCGCAGGACCTGTTCGGGCTTTTCGCGGAACTCGTGGCGCTCGGGTTTGAGGGCGATGGCCTGGATGATGTGGTCTTCCAGTTCGGCATCGGAGATGCCGGCGCGCAGCAGGTCGCGCAGGGGGTAGCTGTGCTCCTGGCCCAGGCACATGTACAAGGTGCCGTCCACCGACAGGCGGACGCGGTTGCAGGTCTCGCAGAAGTGCTGGGAGATGGGGGTGATGAAGCCGATGCGCAGTTCGCTGCCGGCCACCTGGACGTAGCGGGCCGGGCCGCCGCCGGGCATCACGCCGGGGATCAGTTCGAAGCGACGCTCCAGGCGGGTCTTGACCTCGCGCAGGTCGAGGAAATGGTCGCCGGCGGCGCGGCCGGTGTCGCCCATGGGCATGGTTTCGATGAAGCGCAGGGTGAAGTCGTGCTCGAGACAGAACTCCACCATCTCCTCGAACTCGTCGTCGTTGACCTCGCGCATCGCCACCATGTTGATCTTGATGGGGCTGAAGCCGGCGGCCTTGGCCGCCAGCAGGCCGTCGATCACCTTCTCCAGCTTGCCGCCGGTGATTTCGCGAAAGCGCTCCGGGCGCAGGCTGTCAAGACTGACGTTGATCCGGCTGACGCCGCCGGCGCGCAGGGCCTCGGCGTGGCGGGCGAGGCGGGTGGCGTTGGTGGAGAGCGAGAGGTCCTCGATCCCCGGGATGCGCACCAGCCGTGCCGCCAGCTCCGGCAGCCCGTGGCGCACCAGCGGCTCGCCGCCGGTGATGCGCACCCGCCGCGTGCCGAGACGGGCAAAGGCGGCCAGCACCCGTTCGATTTCGTCGAAGGTGAGCCAGTGGTCGGGGGCCTCGAAGTCGTGAAAGCCCTGCGGCATGCAGTAGAAGCAGCGCAGGTCGCAGCGGTCGGTGACCGACAGGCGCACGTATTCGATGGCGCGACCGAAGGGGTCGTGGAGACGGTGTTCCATGCCGAGGACTATAGGTTTCGCTGCCGCCAGGGGCAATAACCCGTACTGGGTAGGCGGGTTGGCCCGCCGGTCCAACGTTGTTCTGCCTTCCGCCTTGCCTTCAGTAGCCGTCGACGTTGGTCTCCTGGCCCTCCTGCTTGCCGGTTTCCTGGCTGCGCGGCGGCACGCCCTTGGGCCAGGGCGCGAACGGCCAGGGCTGGCGCTCGCTGTTGAAGGTGAGGAAGAGCAGGATTTGGTAGAAGAAGGTGCTCAGGGACTGGCCGAAGCGCAGGGCGCGTGCCTGGGCGCCGCCGGTGATCAGCACGTGGCCGAACTGGAACAGCACCGTCAGGGTCAGCACCACCTCCGCCACCCCCCAGATCACCACGAACAGCAGCATGTACAGCAGCCGCTTCCAGGCGTTGCCGGACTTGAGGTTTTCCTTCAGTTGTTCGTCCATCGTCATGCCTCCACGGGGTGCCTGTCTCAAGCATAGCCCGGTTATCGGGCGTGCTAGCACATTGCCTGTACGGGCCAGCGGGTGGAAACCAACAAATAAAGGTGTGCTAGCGGCGCACGAGCGTTATGCAAAGCCGTAGACAGAACCACCGGCCAAGCGACACAGCAAGAGTCGCTTTAATTCGTTTCAACGTGCGAACAAGTCTGATGTATTCCATGCGCAAATTCTTGCCCGCTCCGACATGTTTGTCGTCCGAAACGTTTCAATTCTGTTCGGACGTTGGAGTGATGCACTAGGCAGTAGCGTACGGGAGATCGCGCTGTGAAGTGCGGGGGAACCAGTTCCGGGGGGCGAAAAAGTAGGCTGGCCGCTCGGCG